>JBFGZI010000248.1:0-3919 GCA_041586855.1 Oceanisphaera sp.
GGTAACAGGGATTGCCTCAGCCGACCGTCACATGCCATGGATGGCATGTGCTGAGCGTTACATGGACGTACTTGAAGCGTGTCGGAGGAGGCAACCCTGTTGCCTCTTATTCCACGCGTTGACTTGTGACCAAGAGACAGGCTGACGGCTGAAAGCTTACGGCTCCACCGAAGGCGGTCAGCGTACCGGCAGCTCCACGTCTTCGAACAGCTTGTCGATCTCATCCGGTAATTTCAGGGCCGTGGCTTTGTCTACCCGCTCGCGGGTGAGATGGGGCGCAAACCGCTCCATGAAGTCGTACATGTAGCTGCGCAGAAAGGTCCCCTTGCGAAACCCTATCTTGGTGGTGCTGGCCGCAAACAGATGGCTGGCGTCTATGGCCACCAGATCCGTGTCGTGCACCGGATCTACCGCCATGCTGGCGAGTACGCCTATGCCTATTCCCAGCCGCACATAGGTCTTGATCACATCGGCATCGGTGGCGGTAAACACCACCTTGGGCTCGAAACCGGCCTTGTTAAAGGCAATATCCAGCTCGGAACGACCGGTAAAGCCAAACACGTAGGTCACCAGCGAATAATGGGCAATGTCGGCAATATCCGGCTTGTCGATGCTGGCCAGCGGATGATCCTTTGGCACCAGAATACAGCGATTCCAGTGATAACAGGGCAGCATGATCAGGTCCTGATATAAATGCATCGCTTCGGTGGCAATGGCAAAGTCGGACGAGCCCTTGGCCACCGACTCGCTGATCTGCACCGGCGTACCCTGGTGCATGTGCAGCGACACCTTGGGGTAGCGCTTGATGAAGCCCTGGATCACGTCCGGCAACGCATAGCGGGCCTGGGTGTGGGTGGTCGATATGTTGAGCGAGCCCTGATCCGGATGGGTATGCTGACTCGCCACCGCCTTGATGCTTTCAACCTTGCCCAGAATTTCACTGGAAATACGGATGATGTCCTTACCCGCCGGCGTCACCTGAGTCAGATGTTTACCACTACGCTCAAACACCTGGATGCCCAGTTCATCTTCCAGCATCCGCACCTGTTTGCTGATCCCGGGTTGAGAGGTGTAAAGGCTCTCGGCGGTGGCGGATACATTCAGATTGTGATTGGCTACTTCGACGATATAGCGCAACTGCTGCAGTTTCATGGCGGCTCAACATTAAGGTGACGTAGTTAAATATTATCAGACCCTGCAAAAATATCCTCTTTGTCATGTACTAATAACAGATAGTTATATGCTAATTGGCTGAACTATCACCGTTTTTAACGTGCCCATCGGATAAAGGTTAGTCAAAGCCCGGAGGCTGGGGTACCATTTCTGCCCCTTGACGACCATCACCACGCGCAAATGGTAACCCCGATGCCGACACTGGATAAACTGCTGGGCGAACCTCGCCATTTTCTATCTGAACTGGAGCAGGGTCTGCTCGACCACGGCCTGCCGCCGTCATTAGGACCCATGGATCATATCTGTTATCGGGCCGCCGACCGGCAAGCCTATCTGCAACTGCGCAGCGCCCTCGCCCGGTTTGGAGACTGTCTGGTGGAAGGCATGATCGGCAACCGGCCCATCATCACTTTCAAGTTGCATCAGCCGCTGGCCAGTTCCTTCGGGCCCATTCCCTGTATCGAACTGGCGGCCCCCAAGGCCGGCAAGCAGCACTTTCACGGCCTGGAGCACGGCGAAATCGTGGTCGACAGCCTCACCCGGCTGCTGAAGAGCTACCCCGATGTTCCCTTCAACACCAAGGGGCTACAGGGCCCGGCGCCGGAGCTGACCCTGGCCCTGCCGCCCTATCAGGTCAAGTTTCATCAACGCAGCCTGGCCGACACCATCGCCCTCGAAATCGCCTGCGGCGAGGTAGTACCGGTACCCGGGGATTACTGGTCAAAAGACAGCAACGGCAGCCGTAAGCGGTAAGCCCGCAGACAACGCTGTGTGATTTACAGCCTGTCTCTTGGTCACAAACCCAGAGCAGGAGAACAGCCTATTTTTTAGCTCAATGTTTGCACATCGGACAAAGGGCCCGCTCTGCCGACTCGCCGTGAATACATCCCTGTAGGCTCAACCACGCCATCCGTGGCGCGGATGGTCGGCTGAGCAGATCCCTTTGTCCTCCTTGAAGCTCCGTCGTCGCCTGCTTGTGATGCCAACAGTTAACTCGGTCATCAAGAGGGGGCGGGGATTGCCTCATTCGACCGTCACATGACAGGGATGTCATGTGCTGAGCGTTACATGGATGTACTTGAAGCGTGTCGAAAGAGGCAACCCTGTTGCCTCTTTATTCCGCAAGCTGATTTGTGACTAAGAGGCAGGTTTATAGCTTACAACTTACGGCTGATTCTCGCCGTAGCAGCCGCAGGCTGAGGCCCGCCGTGATCAGTAACACCAGCATCATGCCCAGCGCCACCCCGGGCAGCCCGGCCCGGCTCCAGAAAGGATACAGATAAAGCCCGCCCAGGCTGGCGCCCAGATAGTAGAACACCAGATATAAAGACGACGCCAGCGCCCTGTGCTGCTGTACGCTGCGCCCCACCCAGCTGCTGGCGCAGGCATGGGCCAGGAAGAAGGCGAAGCTGTCCACCAGCAGCGCCAGCAGGATCACCGGTAAACGGCCGCTGAGCAGGCCGAGATTGCCGATGGCCATAATGCCGATGGCAGCCAGCAGGATACGGCACAGCCCGAAGCGGTTGATCAGCCAGCCGCTGATGCCGGAGGCAAAGGTACCGGCAAGATAGGTCAGAAACAGCAGCCCCAGCACTGCCGGCGCCATATGAATAGGCGGCGCCGCCAGATAGAAGGCCACATAGGTGTACTGGTTCAGGAATACCATGAAGTTGAGCCCACCCACCAGATACACAGGCCACAGCAGCGGATTGCGGATATGCCCCACCAGGGCACTCATGCCCCCGTCTTTGCCGGCCGGTACGAAATGCCGGGACGGCGGCAGCCATTTCAGCAGCGGCAACCACAGCAGCAGGCTGCACGCCCCCAGCACCAGAAAACTGGTTTGCCAGCCACCCATCCCCAGCACTCCCCATTTCTCCCCCAACTGCGCAAACAAGCCGCCGAACACCCGCCCGGAAATGCCGCCCAGGGAGTTGGCGGCGATATAGATGCCGATGCTGGTCATCAAGGCTTTGGGAGTAAACTCCTCGCCCATGTAGGCCACCGCCGTGGCCGGCAACCCGGCCAGAAAAAAGCCCTGCAAGCCCCGCGCCGCCAGTAGCCAGCCAAAGCCCGGCAGCCACGCCATCAGCAGGCTCAGCACTATGGCCACCAGCAGGCAGCCCAGCATCACCGGCTTGCGCCCCAGCCGATCGGCGACCCGCGCCCAGAACAGCAGCCCCATGGCCAGCCCCAGAGTAGAGATGGACAAGGCCCAGCTGGCCGACAGCGCCGACAGCTCGAAGTCGCGCGCCAGCAGCGGCAACAGCGGCTGGGTCAGATAAAGGTTGATGAACACCAGCATGGAGCCCAGGCCCAATGCCAGGGTGGCACGCCACCAGAGTGGGGTTTTCAGATCGATCATGGCTTACTCCCGGAGCAGAACCTTGACCTTAATACTCTCCTGCGTATAAATGAAGCCCCGCACGGCAGAGCGGCCGCACCTGGCCCAACGATCGCCGCCTGCCCCGGGCCGAGCAGGCCTTTATCGACTTTATTCGAACGGAACATGGCCTCTTTACAGCTCCACCCGAAGACGTTATAACATAACAAAATTAACTGGAGTCTGTTATGTCCCTCAAACCTTTCGCCCTGGCCCTGCCCCTGCTGCCCTTCAGCCTCTTCGCCCAGCCGGGCGTACACGAGCATGGTTTCGCCCGCCTCAGCCTGGCTCTGGATCAACAGCAACTGGTGCTGGAACTGCTGGCACCGGCGGCCGATATCATCGGCTTTGAACATGGCCCCA
>JBFGZI010000249.1:0-3904 GCA_041586855.1 Oceanisphaera sp.
CAGCCTGACCGAACATCCAGTGAATGTTCGCAGTAGGCTGCAACGGTGAGTGTCATTTACCAGTGGCGTGTCGAGGGAGGCGGCTGTGTTGCCTCTGGTCTGGGGGCCTCAATATGACCAGATCATTACTGGGATTGGTATAAGATACCGGGTCCGTCATGCTGAACTTGATTCAGTACCGGTATGATGACCCCAATCCCCAATCCCTGATTTTATTATTCGTCTTCTTCGAAATACCAGTAGCCCTGGTTGACCAGCGGCAGCAGTACTTCCAGTAGCACTTCTGGCTGCTTCAGACAGGCGACTTCCGGGCCGCAGATGCGGGCCTGATCGCATAACAGGGCGATGGCATCGGCATCCGGCTCTGCCAGCTGATAGCGGTCGCCGTCCAGATAGAACACATCTTCGCTGCCTTCCATATAGAAACAACGGGCGCCGCCCAGCCGATACAGGTGATCGCCATGGTCCATGCGCAGCACCAGCTCTTCCAGGCTGTACAGCGGCTCGGCCGGCTCCAGATCCAGGTCGTGCTTGGCTTCCGAGATCATTTCGCCAAACCAGTCGGCCAGTCGCACCGGATCGTCCAGCAGCTCGGTCATCAGCGCCTTCACCTGTATCATCGCCTGGTGGTCGATGCGACCGTGGGCCGTACAGGGTGCCATGGTGGCATCGTCGAAGCGACGGGTGTCCGACTCATGGGCCAGCATGTGATCGGCAAAGCCGGAAATCAGATCCCGGGCATCCGGTGCCCGAAAGCCGATGGAATAGTTGAGCGCCGGTGTCTCGGCATAGCCTTCGTGCGGGCAACCGGGCGGGATGTAGAGCACATCGCCGGGCTCCAGCACCTCGTCTATTTCCGCCTCGAAGGCCTCGCAGTGGCGCAGGGCACCGTGGGCGGCAAACTGCTTCAGGGTTTGTGGCAGGCCCACACGCCAGCGACGGCGACCTTCCCCCTGAATGATAAAGACCCCGTACTGATCGATATGAGGGCCCACGCCGCCACCGGGGGTGGAAAAACTGACCATCACATCATCGAAGCGCCAGCCGGGAATAAAGCGAAACGCCTCCGCCACATCCTGTACCGCCGGATGCCACTGGTTGACGGCCTGCACCAGCAGGGTCCAGTCGGCCTCGCCCAGATGATCGTAGCTTTCGAAGGGGCCGGTTTCCGCGTTCCAGCGGTCGTCTGCACGCCAGACCCGGCGCGATTCGATGTGTGGCTCCAGCGCCAGGCCGGCCAGCTCGTCCGGGCTGAGTGGATCTTCAAAACCGGGAAAACCGGCCTTGATAAGCAGGGGCTTGCGTTGCCAGTAGTTGGCCAGAAAGTCGTCGATATCCAGTTTCAGAGCGCTGTGCATGGGGACCTGTAATGATGGGGCTAATGCGTTAAGAATAGCGGGCTATTATGCCTAGGCGGGGTGGAGAATGATAGATGGTGAGGGGTGAGGGGTGAGGGGTGAGGGGTGAGGGGTGAGGGGTGAGGGGTGAGGGGTGAGGGGCTTGGTAGTGGTTTTGTAGCTGCCGCTTTAGCCGGCAGGCTCAGCTCCGCTGAGCAATACCCAAGATGCCGAACCTGTAGATACCCGACTTCAGTCGGGAGTTTTTGCTGATTGCTGAATGATTGCCCCACTGAAGTGGGGCCTACAAGAGGACGTGTTTTTCTGCCATTTCAACTGGCCGATTTGCGCCGCATAAATGGGCGCCTACGGTGATCTCGTAAGCACGAAAAAGGGGGAGGAGTGAGGATCTTGCCCCTCACTCCTTCCCCCTCACGCCTTACTTTTCTGTTATTACAGCTCGTCGGTCAGCTTGATGGCGCTGCCGATGTAGTTGGCGGGGGTCAGCTGCTTCAGCTGGTCCTTCACCGACTCGGGCAGTTCCAGGCCGTCGATGAAGGTGCGCATGCCTTCGGCATCCACACGCTTGCCACGGGTCAGCTCTTTCAGCTTCTCGTAGGGCTTCTCGATGCCGTAGCGGCGCATGACTGTCTGTACCGGCTCGGCCAGCACTTCCCAGTTCTGATCCAGATCGGCGGCCAGGGCTTGCGGGTTGGCTTCCAGCTTGCTGATGCCCTTCAGGGTCGCCTGATAGGCGATCAGCGAGTAGCCCACGGCCACACCCAGGTTGCGCAGCACTGTGCTGTCGGTCAGGTCGCGCTGCCAGCGAGACACCGGCAGCTTGGCGGCCAGGTGGTTGAAGATGGCATTGGCCAGGCCCAGGTTGCCTTCGGAGTTTTCGAAGTCGATCGGGTTGACCTTGTGCGGCATGGTGCTGGAACCGATTTCGCCGGCCACGGTTCTCTGCTTGAAGTAACCGACCGAGATGTAACCCCAGATGTCCCGATCGAAGTCGAGCAGTATGGTGTTGAAGCGGGCGATGGCATCGAACAGCTCGGCAATGTAGTCGTGCGGCTCAATCTGGGTGGTATAGGGGTTGAAGGTCAGCCCCAGATCGGTAACGAAGCGCTCGGCAAAGCCGGCCCAGTCCACTTCCGGATAGGCGGACAGATGGGCGTTGTAGTTGCCCACGGCGCCGTTGATCTTGGCCAGCATTTCCACGGACTCAATCTGCTTGAGCTGGCGCTCCAGGCGGTAGGCCACGTTGGCCATTTCCTTGCCCAGGGTAGTGGGCGAGGCGGGCTGACCGTGGGTACGGCTCAGCATGGGCACGTCACGATACTGGGCGGCCAGACGCTTGATTTCGTCGACCAGCTGCTGGCAGTAAGGTACCACCACCTGTTCACGACCGGCTTTCAGCATCAGCGCATGGGCGTTGTTGTTGATGTCTTCGCTGGTGCAGGCAAAGTGAATGAACTCGCTCACGGCGGCCAGTTCGGGCAGCACTTCGACCTTTTCCTTCAGGAAATATTCCACCGCTTTCACGTCGTGGTTGGTGGTGCTCTCTATGTCCTTGATGCGCTGGCCATCGGCTTCGTTGAAGTTGGCGACAATGGCGTCCAGCAGGGCGTTGGCCTCGGCGGACAGGGCGGGCACTTCGGCAATTTCAGCATGGCCGGCCAGCGCCTGCAACCAGCGTACCTCGACTTCTACACGAAAGCGCAATAAACCAAATTCGGAAAAAATGGCGCGCAGCTCCTGGGTTTTGGTGCCGTAACGGCCATCAACCGGAGAAATAGCCGTTAATGCTGACAATTCCATGAACAAGGACTCCTGAACGTTGGGGGGTAGTGAAACAAATTAATAGCGCAACGCGGCCTGGGCCTGAGCCACCAGCCGCTTGCGGGAAAACAGAATATGGCGGCGCTTGCCACCGAGCTGGCGCCAGAGCACGGCGCTGCGAATACCGGCCAGCAACAGCGCCCGTATCTGGTGCTGCACCAGCGGCTGCTGCAGGTAAGTCGGGTTACCCGCCACCTGAATACGCGGTCCTATGGGGCTGACGATGTCGCTGTAAACACTGGCCAGATTGGCCATCACCTGCTCGTCGAGCAGCTCGAAGTGGTGCAGCTGGCGTTGTACCTGATTGATGCGCTCGCCCAGCATAGCCATCAGGTCGCGCCGTTTGGCCAGCTTGCGCTCCAGGGCGACGATGCCGACCAGATAGCGGGTCAGTTCGGCATTCTTGCGGCTGCTGTTGTTGTCGAGCTGATCGATCAGGGTCTGATAGCCCAGGCCAAGCTTGTCGTGGCCGCCGTAAATATCCACCGACTGCTCGGCGTCGGTCACCAGAATGCTGTTGAGGGTAGACGAAAGCAGGGATTTATCGTCTATGGTGCCATCGCGGGCGACCTGCTGCACCAATCTGGCGGCCTGACAGATGCCGGCAAAGGCCAGGGTTTGGTTTTCGAGGCTGTGACTCACACTTGCTCCTGACTGAAACGGGTTTCGATAATGCCGCCGCCGAGGCAGATGTCGCCATGGTAGAAGACGGCGGACTGGCCCGG
>JBFGZI010000250.1:0-3859 GCA_041586855.1 Oceanisphaera sp.
TATCTGACCCTGAAGGCGCCCTTTGCCGGTGTAATAGGGCTCAGCGATGTGGCGCCGGGCGCCCTGCTTGGGGCCAACGAACCGGTGGCGAGTCTGTTTGACGTGAGCAGCCTCAAGCTGGATTTGGCGGTACCGGAAAAATATTTCCGCCTGCTCAAGGTGGGCGAACAGTTGAGTGCCCGCACCCAGGCTTATGGTGAGCAGACGTTCATCGGCGAACTTGCGGTGATCGCTCCCAGCGTGGATGAGGACACCCTCAATGCTCGGGTACGGCTGCTGTTTGATAACAGCGATGGCCTGCTGGTGCCGGGTATGCTGATGCGGGTACAGCTGAGCGTGGCTAACGGCACCCAGACGGTGATCCCGAGCCAGAGCCTCTTGTATGCAGGCCAGCAGCGTTACGTGTTTGTGGTGGATGATGAAGGTAATGTCAGCCGGCGCAATGTGAGCATAGGCCGTAACCTGGGAGATCGGGTCACCATTGCCGACGGACTGATGGCCGGAGAGCGGGTGGTCAGCGAAGGGACCGTCAAGGTACGGGACGGCATGCGGGTGGAGGTGCAGAGTGAAGCTCTCTGATCTGTCCATTGCCCGTCCGGTACTGGCCACGGTGCTGAGCCTGATGCTCTGTGTGTTCGGGCTGATTTCCTTTCTCGAGTTGCCGCTCAGAGAAATGCCCGACACCACCTCGCCGGTGGTGACGGTACGCACCAATTATACCGGTGCCAGCGCCGGGGTGCTGGAGGCGCAGGTGACCAAGCGGCTGGAAGACGAGCTGTCGGGCATCAGCGGGGTCAAGTTCATCAGCTCCAGCACCAGTGACGGTCGTTCCAGCATTACCATAGAATTCGATCCGGCGCGGGATCTGGACAATGCCGCCAGCGATGTGCGCGAGGCGGTGGCCCGGGCTTCCCGCAGTCTGCCTGACGACGCCGATGCCCCCGTCGTCACCAAGGACACGGGGCGCAACGATGTCATTTTGTGGGTAACGTTGCGTTCCACCGGCATGTCGCCGCTGGCACTGGGAGACTATGCCCAGAACGTGCTGGCCGATCGCTTCAGCCTGCTCGATGGCGTCAGTTCGGTCTGGGTGGGCGGGCGCAAAGAGCGGGTGATGAATGTACGGCTGGATCCGGTGGCCATGGCCTCGCGCGGCGTCACGGTGGCCGACATCCGCGCTGCCCTGCGCGCCCAGAATGTGGAGCTGCCGGCCGGCACACTGGAAAACAGCCAGCAGAACTTCGCGGCCCGCATTCAGCGTGGTTACGATCAGGCGGTGAACTTCCAGACCCTGAGCATTCGCCGTATCGACTCGGGCGCCCGGGTCTATCTGGGGGATGTGGCCGAGATATGGGAAGGGGAAAAGCCGGAAGACACCCTGTTTCGTTCCAACGGCCAGAATGTGGTCGGGCTGGGTATCGTCAAACAGACCCAGGCCAATACCCTGGAGGTGGTGGACGAGGTCAAGCGGGCGATCATAGCTCAGCAGCCTTTCCTGCCCGAAGGGGCCGAGCTGACCTGGACCTACGACAGCTCGGTGTTTATCGACAGCGCCATCGGCGAGGTCTACCGGACTCTGATGATCACCATGGGACTGGTGATACTGGTGATTTACATTTTTCTGGGCCAGGTACGGGCCACCCTGATCCCGGCGGTGACGGTGCCGGTGTCGCTGATCAGCGCCTTTATCCTGGCCTATGCCCTGGGTTACTCGGTCAACCTGATCACCCTGATGGCGCTGATCATGGCCATCGGCCTGGTGGTGGACGACGCCATAGTGGTGCTGGAGAACATTCATCATCACCTGGATCGGGGCCGCTCACCGCTGGCGGCGGCCTATCATGGCACGCGCGAGGTGGGTTTTGCGGTGATTGCCACCACCCTGACCCTGGTGGCGGTATTTCTGCCCATCGTGTTCATGGGCGGCATCATAGGCCGCATCTTTACCGAATTTGCGGTGTTGCTGGCCGGTGCCGTGGCCTTTTCGTCACTGGTGGCGCTGACCTTGACCCCGGTGATGGCCAGCAAGATCCTTAAATCCAGGCAGCAACCCGGCTGGCTGGCGCGTCACTTCGATACGGGTTTTTCCCGATTGGAGCAGGGCTACCGGCGCCTGCTGGGCAGCGAACTGAGCCACCGCTGGTGGGCACCGGTGGTGATGGTTCTGGCGCTGGGGCTCATTATCCTGTTGTTTCGGCAGGTGCCCCAGAGCCTGACCCCGAAAGAAGACCGCGGCGTTATCTTCGTGATGGTGCGCGGGGCCGAAGGGGCCAGCTTCGAACGGATGAGCCGGGCCATGGGCGAGGTGGAAGCGCGACTGACGCCCCTGCAGCAAGACGGCACCGTGACCAGCTTGACGGTACGGACCCCGGGCTTCGGTGGCGGGGTGAACAGCGGCATCGTTATTGCCAGCCTGAAAGCCTGGGATGAACGAGAACCCTCGGCCGAGGCCATTGTCGGGCGTATTCGCGGTCTGACCCGGGACGTGGCCGATGTGCTGGTGATCCCGATACTGCCTTCGTCCATTCGCGGCGGCTCTAGCTCGCCGGTGGAGTTCGTGCTGGGCGGTGCCGATTACGACGAACTCCATGACTGGGCCGAGCAGCTGCGGCGGCTGGCGCGGGACAATCCGGGCCTGAGTGATCTGGATCTGGATTATGCCCAGACCAAGCCCGAGCTGCTGGTAAGCGTGGATCAGCAAAGAGCGGCCAAGCTGGGTATTTCGGTGACCGAAGTGGCCGACAGCCTCAACGTCATGCTCGGCGGTCAGGCCATCACCACCTATGCACGTCAGGGTGAAGAGTACGATGTCTATCTCAAGGGACAGCAGGATGCCTTCAGACAGCTCAGTGACCTGGGCGGCATCTATCTTCGCACCGGTGGTGGCGAGCTGGTGTCGCTGGATAACCTGGTCACCCTGACCGAGCAGGGAGCCTCGGCCTCGCTGAACCATTACAATCGCAAGAAGGCCATCACCCTCAGTGCCAACCTGGTCGGCAACTACAGCCTGGGCGAGGCGCTGGACTACCTGGACGGTCTGGTGCGTGACCAGCTGCCCGACTATGCCATCGTCGATTACAAGGGCGAGTCGCTGGAGTACAAGAGCAACCAGGGTGACGTGGCCTTCGTGTTCGGGCTGGCGCTGGTGGTGGTGTTCCTGATCCTGGCGGCCCAGTTCGAGAGTTTTGTGCATCCCTTTATCGTCTTGCTAACGGTACCGCTTGGCCTGCTCGGTGGTCTGCTGGGGCTCTATTTATCGGGCATGACCCTCAATGCCTACAGCCAGATAGCCATGGTGATGCTGATAGGACTGGTGACCAAGAACGGCATCCTGATCGTGGAGTTTGCCAATCAGCTGCGCGATCGGGGCCATGCCTTCGACGAGGCGTTGGCTGAGGCCTCGGTACGTCGCCTGCGGCCGATTCTGATGACCGCCTTTACCACGGTGGCGGGCTCCATTCCGCTGATCCTGGCCAGCGGCGCCGGGGCCGAAAGCCGACAGGCGGTGGGCATAGTGGTGTTTGCCGGGGTGGCGCTGGCGACCCTGCTGACGCTGTTTATCGTGCCGGCCATGTATCGGCTGCTGGCCCGGCACACCCGGTCGCCGGAGCACCAGCAACGATTGCTGGAGGAGGCGTTAAAGGAAAAGCCGGAAGGATAGAAAGCGGGAAGCGTTGCCGTCATCCTGACGAATGTCAGGATTTGGTGTTGTCCGCAGTAATACCAATTACATTAAACACTCGATCTGTTTGACTGTCATACCCATCCCGGACAAAGGGCCCGCTCCACCGACTCGCTCAAGCACCTCCTTGTGACGCTCAGCACATGACGTCCCTGTCATGTGATGGTCGGTGGAGCA
>JBFGZI010000251.1:0-3858 GCA_041586855.1 Oceanisphaera sp.
GGTTCCTGCGTCAGCAGACCGAGAAGAAAGACGGCTTCCCCAACTACTGTCTGGCCGACTATATTGCCCCCAAAGGCACCAAGCCCGACTATGTGGGCGGTTTTGCGGTCACCGGCGGCATCGGTGAAGATGACATAGTCCGTCGTTATAAAGAGGCGGAAGACGATTACAACGCCATCATGGCCAGTGCCGTAGCCGATCGTCTGGCGGAAGGGTTTGCCGAATACATGCACCTGAAAGTACGGCGTGAATACTGGGGATATGCTGCCGACGAGCAGCTCAGTAACGATGAGCTGATCCGGGAAAAATACCAGGGTATTCGTCCGGCGCCCGGGTATCCGGCCTGTCCCGAACACACAGAGAAAGGTACCCTCTGGCAGTTGCTGGATGTGGAGTCGCGCATCGGCATGCAGCTGACCGAATCTTACGCCATGTGGCCGGGAGCGGCGGTGTCGGGCTTTTATTTCTCCTACCCGGATACCCGTTACTTTGCGATAGCACAGATACAGGAAGATCAGCTGCTGGATTACGCCGCGCGCAAGGGCATGACTCGAGAAGAGGCCGAAAAATGGCTGGCGCCCAATCTGAGCGCATAAGCCCTGGCTCATGACGTTAGCCTCAAGTCCTGAAGGCGTCTTCGATTGATGACGCCTTCGCGGGAATGACGACATAAAATCCGGATTTTTTTGCCAGACTGAGGCGCCTATGGCGCCTTATTGTTATTTAAGTGCCGGGGCATCTACTCGTGAATGGGAGGTGTATGCTTGTAATAACGAAGAGCGATCAGCAGCAGAGGGCGACACAAGCATTGATACCGGGTTTTCGGCGACAGGACAGTTGGAAATGCTGGACAGGATCCGGACGATGGCGTAGCTTCTGCCGACTTTATTTCACCACTGGGAGGAGCCTTCCATGTTTGCTGTAAGACACACCGGAAAAACAGGATGGCTGCTCCTGGCGGTTATGTTGTTATTGGCTCCCTTGAGTCAGGCACAGGCCAACCCGCGTTATGCCGCCATAGTGCTGGATGCGGACAGCGGAGAAGTGTTGCACGCGTCCAGCGCCGACGCTGCCCGCTACCCGGCCTCGCTGACCAAGATGATGACGCTCTATCTGCTGTTCGAGGCCATGGACAGGAGGCTGATGACGTTGGATACCGCCATGCCGGTATCGGCTCATGCCGCCGCCATGCCGCAAACCAATATATCGTTGAAAAAAGGGGAACGGCTGCGGGTACGGGACGCCATTCCGGCGCTAGTGGTACGCTCTGCCAATGATGCGGCCGTGGTGGTGGCGGAAGCCCTGGGCGGAACTGAAAGCGAGTTTGCCCGCATGATGACCGCCAAGGCGAAGTCGATGAAGATGACCGCCACCCGCTTTCGTAATGCCTCCGGTCTGCCGGACAATGCCCAGGCCTCCACTGCCCGGGATCTGGCAATACTGTCGCTGCGGCTGATGAAGGATTTTCCTCAGCACTATCATTACTTTTCAACGTCTTCCTTCAGCTTCGGGGGCAAGACCTATTACAGTCACAACCGTATGGTAAAAAACTATGCGGGGGTCGATGGCATGAAAACCGGTTATATCCGGGCATCGGGCTTTAATGTGGCCACCTCGGCCCAGCGGGGCGAACACCGTCTGATTGGCGTAGTGATGGGCGGGAATACGGCCCAGTCCCGAGACGCACAGATGGCGAAATTGCTGGATAGTGGCTTCGAGCGGGCCACTCAGCTTGCCAGGGCATCGGGCAGGACGGCACCGGCCGGCAAGCCGGTGGTCAGCACGGATACCGTGCGTCAGGTGATCAGGAAAGAGCCCGCTACGCACGCACCGGCGGTGCTGCAGCGTGCATCCCTGACCGTGCCGACACAAAAGACCATGATGGGTGGTGACCTCGACTGGGCGGTGCAGATTGGTTCTTTCCGGGCATCCGAACAGGCGCGGGACCGGGCATCCGATGCGGCTCGTCGGCTGGACAATATCGAGCTTATTCAGGTTGCCGTCAATGAGGTGAACATCAGCAATCGCAAGCTGTACCGGGCTCGGCTGGTGGGTATGCACAAGGATCAGGCAAAGAGTGCCTGCCAGCGACTCTCGCGCCAGGGTATGGATTGTCTGGTGGTGAAGATGACCGGCAGCTGACAGAGTGAGGAGTGAGGAGTGAGAGGAGAAAGATAACGCTTCTCGCCTCATTTTTGTTGACCATAGAAAAAGGGGGCAACATCATGTTGCCCCCTTTTTGGGTCGTCTGATTGGCTTGTCCGTAAACCGAGTTGCTCCCTGCAATCCCTGACGTGCCTTATCCCTTGTGGCGTTCCCTTTCCCGATCCGTCGGGCTGTCCTTAAGTCTTCCTGACTGCAAGTCATCCTGACCTGACGTTCGTCTCCATCCTGGAGGTGTCCATCGCCGCATCCTGCGGGGTTCCTTGCCTGTCCTGGCAGCCTGTCTTCCCAACTGGCTCCTTGCTTCCTGCTAGAGACATAGTAGCCCAGTACGGCTTCTGCTCAAGCCAAAAAAAGAAGCCGCTTTGGCTGCTGAAATCACGGTTATTTTTAACTTACTGATAAAAAGGAATAATTTTTTCATGCTTGGCCAATGGCGTGACCATAAAGCGCTTCTGCCGCCGGTGCATTGAGAGATCTCGCACACGGAGGTGGGTGTTTTTCGCTAGCCCTTGTTCAAAGCGGCTTCGTGCTGCAGCAGCCAGGACTTGCGTTCTATCCCTCCGGCATAACCAACCAGCTTGCCGCTGGCGCCGATAACCCTGTGACAGGGGATCAGGATGGCGATGGGGTTGCGACCGTTGGCCAGCCCGACGGCGCGCATCGCCCTGGGGTTACCGATAAGCAGGGCTATGTCTTTATAGCTGCGGTGCTCTCCGTGGGGAATGGCTTGCAGCGCCTGCCAGACGGCTTGTTGAAACGGTGTGCCTCGGGGGGTTAGTGGTAGTTCGAAGTCGCGACGTGTGCCCGCGAAGTATTCCGTCAGTTGCCGACAGGCGGATTGCAGCAAGGGGGTAGAGGGTGCGATGGTATGATCGGCCTCGTCGATGAAGCGCAGTTCCGTGATGGCGTCGGGGGTTGCGGAAATAGATAGCCGGCCCAAGGGGCTTGGCAAGGTGCAGAGTGTCGACATGGCAGACTCCGGGTGACAAGGGGAATACTGTGATTGTATCCCCCTTGCGCCAGGAGGTGGCGTTAAAATTCGCTCAGCGGCCAGGTGTCGAAGGCGGGCTCTTCATAAGGGTGAGCCGCACGCAGGGCCGTGATGGCGGCCTGGATCAATTGATCTTCGCACACCAGTTCGACCCTGACTTCCTCGACCCGCTCCAGGGCGTCGGTCTCGCCGATAAAGGGGTTGGCGCCGGCCAGGGGCCGGAACTGGCCTGTGCCTCGGGTTTCGAAGCAACATTGATCGTAATCGCCAATCCTGCCGGCACCGGTAGCGAACACCGCCGCCTTGACCGGTTCGAGATGGGATTCGGGCACGAAGAATACCAGCTTGTACATGATTCCTCCCGGCCGGTTTATCAGGCTTTTTTCAGGAATCGGGCCACCAGCACTATCTGGGTGCCGTTGACCTTGCCTTCGATATGCTCTGGGTTGCTGGTCAGGCTGATGTTTCTGACCATGGTGCCCCGCTTGGCGGTAAAGCCCGCGCCCTTGACGTCCAGATCCTTGATCAGGGTGACGGAGTCACCGGCCTGCAGCCGGGTACCGTTGCTATCGAGGGTCGGCGTGCTGTCGTCGTCTTCGTCCGCCAGGCCGGCTTCGGCCCACTGCTGCACTTCCGGATCCAGATACATCATGTCCAGCAGATCCCGGGCCCAGACTTCGGTGGACAGTTTCTTGAGCGTA
>JBFGZI010000252.1:0-3857 GCA_041586855.1 Oceanisphaera sp.
GGCCGCAGTCTTGGTTTTGGAACCACTGAGCTGACGCAGCACCTGGGGGCCGACCAGGCTGGCCAGCAGACCGAGGATGACCAGTACCACCAGCAGTTCGAGCAGGGTGAAGCCGAGCCGAGACGTCTTATGTTTGTAATGCACCTTTTACCTCCCTATATCCCTATATGGGCAGTTCGTTGATACTGAGTATGGCCACCAGAATGGAAATGATGATGCCGGCGATGATGACCCCGAGGCCGACGATCAGCACCGGCTCGAGTATGGTCAGCAAGCGCTGAATGGTACTTTCCACTTCCCGGTCGTAGCGATCGGCCACCTTCAGCAACATGGTCTCCAGTTGACCGGTTTCTTCGCCAACCCGGATCATCTGTATCGCCAGTGGCGGAAACAGGCCCGAGGCCTGCAGCGGATCGGCCAGCCGCTTGCCTTCTTTCAGGCTGTCGGCGGCTTCGCCCACTGTCTGTGCCAACAGGCGGTTGTTGACGGTATCCCGGGCTATGGTGAGCGCATTGAGCAGAGGCACGCCCCCCTTCATCAGGGTGCCCAGGCTGCGGCTGAAGCGGGCGACCTCCAGCCGGCGGATCAGTTCTCCGGCCAGGGGAAGCCGCAGTTTGAAGCCGTCCCAGGCCAGGCGTGTCTCGGGACGGGCCAGCTGGCGCTGTCCGGCGATCAGCGCCAGCAACAGGGCCAATAACAGCCATGGCCCCCTATCGCGCAGAAATTCGGCGCTGCCGATGACGATGCGGGTAGACATCGGCATGGTCTGGCCCATGTCGGCGAACAGCTGCTGAAACTGGGGGATCACGTAGGTCAGTATGATCAGCAGCGACACCGCCGACACCAGCACCAGTATGATGGGGTAAATCAGCGCCGACAGGGCTTTTTCCCTGAGTTGACGGCTGCGTTCCAGGTAGAGCGCCAGATCGGCCAGACCCAGTTCCAGATTGCCCGAGACTTCGGCCGCCCGGATCATGTTCAGATAGAAGGGAGAAAAGCCGGCGCCCTGTTCGGCCAGCACCACCGACAGCGCCTGTCCGCGCTGAATGCCTTCGCGGATCTGGCTGAGCAGACGAATATCACCGGCCTGGTTGCGCACCTCGATCATGATGCCCAGGGCGCGCTCCAGGGGGATGCCGGCCTTCAGCAGGGCGGCCAGATCCTGGGTTAGCGCCTGGATCTGACGCTCGCCGGTGCGCCGTCGCTGCAGCCAGCCGGCACCCAGGGAATGGCGCTGGCCGGCATCCTGCTCCACGCTGAGCGGGATCAGCCCCCGCTGTTGCAGTTGCAGCACTATGGCCTGCTCGTTCTGTCCTTCCAGCCGGCCTTCCTGGGTCTCGCCGTTCTGACTGACCGCCTTGAAATAATAGAGTGCCACCTCATGCCTCCTGGGTGACCCGGATCACCTCTTCAATATTGGTGACTCCGCTCAGGGCCTTGTGCAGACCGTCTCTGTACATGGTGATCATGCCGTTACGGATGGCCGCTTCCTGGATCTTGCCGGCGTCGGCGTGGCTCAGCACCAGCTTGCGAATGTCGTCGTTCATGGTGAGCAGTTCCTGAATGGCCAGACGACCGTGGTAGCCGGTGCCGGCACAGTGGGCACAGCCGACGGGCCTGTGCAGCTGGATAGGCTGCCCCGAGTCGGGCGGCGTCAGGTTCAGCTCTCGCACCAGTTCGGGCAATGGCTGATAACGCTCTTTGCAGTGGGGGCAGAGTACCCGCACCAGACGCTGCCCTATGACCCCGTTGAGGGTGGAAGTGAGCAGGTAGTCTTCTACCCCCATTTCCAGTAGTCGGGTGACGCTGCTGGCGGCATCGTTGGTATGCAGGGTCGACAGCACCAGGTGCCCGGTCAGTGCCGACTGCACGCAGATACGGGCGGTTTCCAGATCGCGCATTTCCCCTACCATGATGACATCGGGATCCTGACGCACTATGGAGCGCAGGGCGCTGGCGAAGGTCAGTCCTATGGCCGGCTTGACGTGAATCTGGTTGACGCCCTCCAGCTGGTATTCCACCGGATCTTCCACCGTGATCAGTTTCAGCTCTGTGGTGTTCAGCTGATTGAGGGCGGTATAGAGGGTGGTGGTCTTGCCGCTGCCGGTGGGGCCGGTCACCATCACCATGCCGTGGGGGATCTTCAGCACCTGCTGAAAGCGCCGCTTGGTGTCTTCGGCAAAGCCCAGGGCGTCGAAGTCGAGTACGACACTCTCCCGGTTGAGTAGCCGCATGACCAGGCTTTCGCCGTGCATGGTGGGCACCGTGGATACCCGGATATCCAGCTCCATGCCCTGAATCTTGAGTTCGATGCGACCATCCTGGGGCAGGCGTCGTTCGGCGATATTGAGCCGGGCCATGATCTTGATGCGCGAGATAATGGCCGGGGTCATGTTCACCGGCGGGGCCTCGCTTTGCTGGAGCACACCGTCGATGCGGTAGCGGATGTTGAGCCGGTTTTCGAACGGCTCGACATGAATGTCGGAGGCGCGCAGATCCACCGCCTTCTGGATGATCAGGTTGACCAGGCGGATAACGGGGGCTTCGCTGGCCATGTCCTTGAGCTGGGCGATGCTTTCTTCGGTTTCTTCCTCTTGCTGTACCGCAGAGAGGATATCGCCCATCTTGCTCTGGCCTTCACCGTAGAGACGTTCGATGGTGGAGGCGATTTCCGAGCTGACCCCCACCTGCAACCGTATCGGTTGTTGGCACATCATGGCCATGGCGCGAACGGAGAAGTCGTCTCTGGGATCGACCATCGCCAGCACCAGTTCATTTTGATCCTGACGCAATGGCACCAGATGATGTTCTTTCAGGAAGCGATAGGGCAGGGGCCCCTCGAGTGGAGGATCCAGCGGATATTCCTCTACGGCGGTCAGCGGCAGCCGGGTCAGCTCGGACAGGCATTTGGCCAGGTCTCGTTCCGATATCATGCCCAGATTCAGCAGCAAAGCCGTCAGGGAGCCGCCATCGGCCTGCCTTTGGCGCATTCGTTCCAGTCGGGCAAGCTCTTTATCCGAGATATGTCCCTGCTCTATCAGGGTTTGTCCCAGTCGTGTATCTTCTACTGCCGATAGCGTCCCTTCGGTGTCCATACGCGATTCTCCCTGTGCCTGGGATCAAGCATAGACGGCTTTGAGCTACCGCTGATCGGGTGAATTGCGGGGGGTTTGGCACCAAAATGGAATAAATATCCTGCTTTTAGGTATATATATTTGGTATTTAGGCATTGACCGGATAGGGCATCCATATTTCAATAGCGGCGGGTCTTAATCTGTATCCCGGATAAAAGTTTTACAAAAAAACAACAAGGAAGATATCGTGACGTATATTCATGACACCATCGGCAAACTCAAGAAAACCAGCCCGGCTCAGGCAGAGTTCTATCAGGCGGTGGAGGAGGTGCTGGACTCGCTGCAGCCCATCCTGGAAACCAGCGAAAAGTACCAGCTGCATTCCATTATCGAACGGATGATTGAGCCCGAGCGCCAGATCATGTTCCGGGTTCCCTGGGTCGATGATCAGGGCAAGGTACAGGTCAACAAGGGTTATCGCATCGAGTTCAACTCGGCCCTGGGTCCCTACAAGGGTGGCCTGCGTTTTCACCCCAGCGTCAACGCCGGCATCATCAAGTTTCTCGGCTTCGAGCAGATCTTCAAGAATGCCCTGACCGGCCTGCCCATCGGCGGCGGCAAGGGCGGCGCCAACTTCGATCCCAAGGGCAAGTCCGACGGCGAAATCATGCGCTTCTGCCAGTCCTTCATCAACGAGCTGTACCGTCACATAGGCCCGACCACCGACGTTCCCGCCGGTGATATCGGCGTGGGCGGCCGTGAAATCGGCTACATGTTCGGCCA
>JBFGZI010000253.1:0-3850 GCA_041586855.1 Oceanisphaera sp.
ACGGCTCTTTCATGTCCCGACGCAACACCATAGTGGTGCCCGGCGGCAAGATGGGCTTCGTCATGGAGCTGATCCTGCGCCCCATGCTCGAACAACTGCTGGAAACCGGAAAAATTCGATAACAGAGGTGAGGGGTGAAGTGTGAGGCGTGAGACACCTCACCCCCTTACTCTTCACCCCCTCACGATTAATACCGATCACATCAAGTATCTGATCAGATATTGGATTGGATCGCCAGAGGCAACACAGTCGCCTCCCACGACACGCCATGGGCTAAGGCCATCTACGTTTAGCGATGGCTGCAAACATTCACTGGATGTTTGGTCCACCACCAAACTTGATGCAGGCAGCAAGCTGCCCCATGGGGGCTCGGAAATGCTGTCTGACCGCCAGGGATGGTGGGAATGCCGAAATTGCAGGAGCATTTTTCGGCCCTAGCATTTCACGGTCGTGGGAGTCGATCTCTGCTGCCTCTTCTCGAGCATCGAGTTGTCTGTAGACGGCGCTAACAGGCAACTCCGCTGCATCAAGGAGGACAAAGGGATCTGCTCCGCCGACCTTCTGTTTCAGGGATGAAACAGAGAGCGTACATGGAGGTATTCACAGCGAGTCGGAGGAGCGGGCCCTTTGCCCGACTTTACCTGATTACTCAGGCGCTACGGATCTCATAGGACGACTCGACGGTGACTGCCTTTTCCAGCATCTTCATCACAGAGCAGTACTTGTCCATCGACAGTTCGACGGCGCGAGCCACCTGCTTATCGGTCAGATCCTGGCCTGTGACCACAAAGTGCAGCCGAATGGCGGTAAAGACCCGGGGCGGCTTCTCTGCCCTGTCTGCATCCAGCTCTACTTCACAACCGGTGACCTGCTGACGCCCTTTTTCCAGAATGGAGACTACATCGATAGCGCTGCAGCCACCGGCGCCCAGCAGCACCGCTTCCATCGGACTGGCGCCCTTGCCCGGATTGGTACCGTCCAGCACCATCTTGTGGCCGGACTCAGACAAGCCCTCGAAACACATCCCTTCCAACCAGGTTACCTTGGCTTTCATAACATCTCCTCACTGAAAAATCGCATATTAGCCTATCACCCCGGCGTCGACGAGCAGGATAAAAGCCTCAAGGCTCTTGATGGCGAGGCACAAGCCTTTTATGCTAGCGAATTATCTACACAATTAGGCAAGGCAGCCTGCTCGCTAGGCGTTCAGCCCGAGTCAATCAAGAGGAAAGTCCATGGTTATTGGCAAGCCCCAAAGTGATCCTACCCTGGAATGGTTTTTGTCACATTGCCATATTCATAAATATCCGGCCAAAAGCTCGCTTATCCATGCGGGTGAGAAAGCCGAAACCCTGTATTACATCGTCAAGGGCTCGGTTTCCGTTCTGATAAAGGATGAAGACGGCAAGGAAATGATCCTGTCTTACCTCAATCAGGGTGACTTTATCGGTGAGCTGGGGCTGTTTGAAGAAACGGATAATCCTCTGCGAACGGCCTGGGTTCGTGCCAAATCGCCCTGCGAAGTGGCCGAAATTTCCTACAAAAAGTTTCGTCAGCTGATCCAGGTGAACCCGGAGATACTGCTGCGACTATCGGCCCAGATGGCAGAGCGGCTGCAGACCACCAGTCAGAAGGTAGGCGATCTGGCTTTCCTTGATGTGACCGGTCGCATCGCAGAAACCCTGCTCAGCCTGGCCCGTCAGCCGGATGCCATGACCCACCCGGACGGCATGCAGATCAAGATTACCCGTCAGGAAATCGGTCAGATCGTCGGCTGCTCCCGGGAAACCGTCGGTCGCATTCTGAAGATGCTGGAAGAGCAGGAGCTGATCTCAGCCCACGGCAAGACCATAGTGGTATACGGCACCCGTTAAGCCGCCTTTTACTGCGAATAATAAAAAACCCGGGGGCTCCCGGGTTTTTTTATTTAATCAATCAGACCGTACTGGTCGCGCAATATGGCGATGATATCCGCCTTGGGATTATCGGACAATTCCAGTTTCTGACCGGTAATTTTCTCGGCGATACCCACATAGGTACGGGATATATCCATCAACACCTCGACCGGCAAGGCATTATCTCGTGCC
The DNA here is from genome assembly GCA_041586855.1 of Oceanisphaera sp. GTDB lineage: Bacteria > Pseudomonadota > Gammaproteobacteria > Enterobacterales > Aeromonadaceae > Oceanimonas. Next base: position 2,088 of record JBFGZI010000253.1, read on the forward strand.
AGCGCTTCCCGCTCGGGCATCCGCTCTTTATTGAGCAGAATATCCGAGTCTGGGAAATGATTGAGCAATAGCTGGCGGAAATCTTCTTTCGAGTTTTCCACGATACGCCCCTCGCGATAGGCGGGGCCATCCCAGATACGGGATGAATCGGGGGTACCCACTTCATCCATATAAATCAGCTTCTCGGTGCCCGCCGCGTCGCAGACGTAACCGAACTCGAACTTGGTATCGACAAAGACCTGATCGATCCTGGCCAGCTCCTTGCTGATGACGTCGAAGCCTTCCTTCAACAGCCGCTCGTAACGGGCGATATCGTCCGGGCTGCGAAAGTTGAAGGCGGCGAAATTGTCTTCGATGTTCTGGCGGGTAATGTTGACGTCGTCCGCCTCCGGCACGCCGGGAATGCCCTTGAGAATGCCCTTGGTGGAGGGGGTCATCAGCAACTCGGGTAGCTTCTGATCCTTTTGCAGGCCATCCGGCAGGCGGATACCGCAGAACTCCCGTTCACCCTTGGCATAGCTGCGCCACATGGAGCCGGTGATGTACTGGCGGCAGATGGCCTCTATCTTCACCGGGGTCGCCTTCTGCACTATCCACACGAAGGGGTGAGGAATATCCAGGATATGGCTGTCGGCCAGGCCCTGCTCGCGGAACAGCTTGAACCAGTGGTTGGAAATGGCGTTAAGCGCCGCGCCCTTGCCGGGCACGCCCTGCATGCCGCCTTCGCCGTGCCAGATGCAGTCGAACGCTGAGATGCGATCGCTGATCACCATGATGGCCAGCGGCGCATCGGCAGCCACGTCATAGCCTTTTTCCTGGATCAGGCGGCGGCTGTCTTCTTCGGTCAGCCAGTAAACAGAGCGCACCTTGCCGCTGTGAACCGGCTGCTGGGTACGGATCGGGAGGTCGTTGTTAACGGCCAATACCTTGTCTGCGAGACTCATCGCGTGTGTCCTGTGTGTGGAGTGTTGAAGCTCAGCTGAACACCGTCGCCGAATTATTGTGTTTATATTGAAAGGCGGGCTGCCAGCGGCGCTATCTTATCAGATGTGGGAAAGCGGCAATAGCCGCTGCAGCACCAGCAGCAGAGACGGCGTAGCAGGCGCCAGCCACCAGCAGCCCGCCAGCAGAGACAGCAACAGCAGATTGGGAAGCGGGGCCGGCCATTCGGTTATTTTCAGCGCGGTACCGAAAGACTTCTTCAGCCGCCGCCCTTCCAGATCGATGCTGTACAGCTCATCCAGCAGCAGATGAATAAAGGCGCCGATAAACACGAAGATACCCACCTGCCAGGACAGCTCGGCCGACAGCTGGAACAGGCGAGAGCTAATCACCACACCAGCACCGGCAAACACCAGATTGGCCAGCAGCGAATGCAGGACGCCTCTATGCACGGTAAAGCGGGCGAAAGCCCAGCACAGCAGATAACGCACAACGACATAAGCCGCCGCCCCCAGCACCAGGGTATCGACCAGTGGCAGATATTGTCGGCCATAGAGCAGCGCCAGCATGGTGCCGAGAATACCGAACAGACGAAAGATGATACGCATGGAGCGGGAAGTGTCTGCGTCTATGTCCGGCATGATGCCGCCCAGAGAGCCGGCCAGCCACAGCAGAGCGGCCTCGGGCAGGGTCACCAGCTGGGCCCAGGCCATGGTGCCCGCCAGCAGGGCGCTGGCCACCGAAGCCACCTTGATATGAGTTCTGAAATCCGCCATCGACCACCTCCCCGGCTGAGAAAGACGACGAGTGTAGCATGTGAA
>JBFGZI010000254.1:0-3821 GCA_041586855.1 Oceanisphaera sp.
AAGCAACATCCGGCTTAAGCCGGGCAAAAAGGTGCAGGGCTCGGAAAATTGATTTGATACTTATACATAAAACCCTCTTTGAGTGTGTGCTTATGTAAGTAGTGAAAATTCCAAGTAACTAAAAAATATATAAAAAAGCAGTATCAATACCCTAGCCCAAGCCCTTGGAGAAAGCAACGCCCAGTCAGAATTTATCAATCAAGGTAGCGATACTTGACGCAGCCCTTGCCGTGTCTGATATCTGCCAGATAGCCGCCGGCTCGGCTGTCTGCTAACGTTGTCAGACTGGTGATCATCAGGAGTCAAACATGGATTTTATTCGCATCATCATCGCTATTTTGTTGCCACCGCTGGGCGTGTTTCTGCAGGTCGGCATCGGCAAGCATTTCTGGATAAACATTCTGCTGACCTTGCTGGGTTATATTCCCGGCATAGTGCACGCGGTGTGGGTGATCGCCAAGAAATGAGCCTGTCGATATACGTAGCAGGCGTCGCTGCATGAGCGGCGGCAATGCCCTGGCGGGCAGGCATTCGGCCACCATCAGGCGGCTGGATCGTTTCGCCTGGTTGCTGGACAGTGCCGTTCGGCTGCCCGGTGGCTTCAGAGTGGGGCTGGACGGCATTATCGGACTGGTGCCTGGTATCGGCGATCTGGCCGGCGCCGGCCTGTCGTCTTACATCATACTGGAGGCGGCGCGCATGAAGCTGCCGGCCGGGGTGCTGGCCCGTATGGGGCTGAATGTACTGCTGGAGCTGGCGGTCGGCATCATCCCCCTGTTCGGCGACCTGTTCGATTTCGCCTTCAAGGCCAATCGGCGTAACGTACGCCTATTGAACGAATATTTGGCTAAAAAGCAGGAGAGGAGTGAAGGGTAAATAAGGAAGAGGACAAGATAACAGACCTAACACTTTCTTTTGCCACGGAATACATGGACAAAATACCAGAGGCTGCAAGGTTTGAGATGCAGGTGTTTAGATAGTTACCTCTCACCTCTCACCTCTCACCTCTCACCTCTCACGCCTCACAGCGTTAAGCCTGTTTCTTGATTAGTTCGGCATCGAGATCCAGGACGACGTCACCTTGTGGCTGGCAGCAGCAGGGCAGGATGTCACCGGCGGCAACGAAGGCCAGCGGGGGGTGCTGGTAGCTGACCGAACCCTCGAGCAGAGGTGTTCGGCAAGAGCCGCAGTAGCCACTGCGGCACTGATATTCCACCGCATGACCGGTACGCTCCAGCCCTTCGAGCAGGGTTTCACCTGCCCGAAGTTCAAAGTTCAGCGCTCGGGTGCAGACGCGGCTCACAGCTCGAAATCACCCAGATCGTCGTGGTTCATCTGAGAATCAATCTGGCCGACCAGATAGGAGCTGACTTCCACTTCCTGCGGGGCCACCTGTACATTGTCGGACGACAGCCAGGCATTGATCCAGGGAATGGGGTTCTGCTTGGCGCCGTCAAATGCCGGGGCCAGCCCCACCGCCTGCATACGCAGGTTGGTGATGTATTCCACATACTGGCACAGAATGTCCTTGTTCAGGCCGATCATGGAGCCGTCCTTGAACAGGTATTCGGCCCACTCCTTTTCCTGAATAGCGGCGTCACGGAACAGCTCGAAGCACTGCTGTTCGCACTCTTTGGCGATTTGCGCCATTTCCGGATCGTCGTCGCCGCTGCGTAGAATATTGAGCATGTGCTGGGTGCCGGTCAGATGCAGGGCTTCGTCGCGGGCGATCAGCTTGATGATCTTGGCGTTGCCTTCCATCAGCTCGCGCTCGGCAAAGGCGAAGGAGCAGGCGAAGCTGACGTAGAAGCGAATGGCTTCCAGCGCATTCACACTCATCAGGCACAGGTAGAGCTTTTTCTTCAGCTCATAACGGCTGATGCTGACCGGCTGGCCCTTGAACTCGTGCTCACCCTCCCCAAACAGATGATAGAGGTTGGTGTATTCGATAAGCACGTCGTAGTAGCCGGCGATGTCGCTGGCCCGCTTGAGGATCTGCTCGTTGGCCACGATATCGTCGAACACGGTCGCCGGGTTATTGACGATGTTGCGGATGATATGGGTGTAGGAACGCGAGTGAATGGTCTCGGAAAAGGCCCAGGTTTCAATCCAGGTTTCCAGCTCGGGAAGTGACACCAGCGGCAGCAGGGCCACGTTGGGGCTGCGACCCTGAATGGAGTCGAGCAGGGTCTGATACTTGAGGTTGCTGATGAAGATATGCTTTTCGTGATCGGGCAGGGCCTGGTAGTCGATCCTGTCCTGAGATACGTCCACTTCTTCCGGGCGCCAGAAGAAAGACAGCTGCTTTTCGATCAGTTTCTCGAAGATATCGTATTTTTGCTGATCATAACGGGCCACGTTCACCGGATTACCGAGGAACATGGGCTCTTTCGTATGATCGTTCTGAATTTGACTGAAAGTGGTATAAGACATTTCTATTATTCCGCGCATAAGGCGTAATGCCGGCTAAGTAAGAGGGATAAGAAGGTCCCCAGACCAACCGTCGACGGCAGGGATGCCGTCGCCGAGCATAGATGGGCGAGCTTGCTCGCTTGTACCGAGTTTTTTACCTGACCGAACATCCGGTGAATGTTCGCAGCAGGTAAAAACGAAGGTGGCCATTGTATGCTGCGTGTTGGCGTGGGGTTTTCTTATCCCGATAACGCTTAACTGGCTGGCATGACGCATAAAGGCGGGGACTTCACCCCGCCATCATCGTTTATATTTTGCAGGCGCCGCCGGCACAGCCGTCGTCTTCCTGCATATCGTTCTGGGCGTCTGCGGCACCATCACGGGTGTTGTGATAATACAGGGTCTTGAGACCGAATTTATAGGCGGTGAGCAGGTCTTTCAATAGCTGTTTCATCGGCACCCGGCCACCCTCGAAGCGGGCAGGATCATAGTTGGTGTTGGCGGAAATGGCCTGATCCACAAACTTCTGCATTACGCCCACCAGCTGCAGGTAACCGTCGTTGGACGGCATCTGCCACAGCAGCTCGTACTGGTTCTTCAGTTCGGCGTACTCTGGCACCACCTGCTTGAGGATACCGTCTTTGGAGGCCTTGACCGACACCAGACCACGAGGCGGCTCTATGCCGTTGGTGGCGTTGGATATCTGGCTGGAGGTCTCTGACGGCATCAGCGCGGTCAGGGTGCTGTTACGCAGACCCACGGTCTTGATTTCTTCACGCAGGCTTTCCCAGTCCAGATGCAACGGCTCCTGGCAGAGTTTGTCCAGATCCTTCTTGTAGGTATCGATCGGCAGCACACCCTGGGAATAGGTGGTCTCGTTAAAGGCCGGGCAGGGGCCGAATTCCTTCGCCAGTTTGACCGAGGCCTTCAGCAGGTAGTACTGAATGGCTTCAAAGGTCTTGTGGGTCAGACCGAGGGCGCTGCCGTCGGAATACTTGACGCCGTTTTTGGCCAGGTAATAGGCGTAGTTGATCACGCCAATACCCAGGGTACGGCGGTTCATGGAGCCTTTCTGGGCGGCCAGCAGCGGGTAGTCCTGGTAGTCGAGCAGGGCGTCCAGCGCACGTACCGCCAGTTCGGCCAGCTCTTCCAGTTCGCTCAGATCGCTGATGGCGCCGAGATTGAAGGCCGACAGGGTGCAAAGGGCAATTTCGCCGTTTTCGTCGTTGATGTCCATCATCGGCTTGGTGGGCAGGGCGATTTCCAGACACAGGTTGCTCTGGCGCACCGGGGCCACCGCCGGGTCGAACGGGCTGTGGGTGTTGCAGTGATCCACATTCTGAATGTAGATACGACCGGTGCCGGCCCGTTCCTGCATCATCAGCGAGAACAGCTCCAGCGCCTTGAGG
>JBFGZI010000255.1:0-3802 GCA_041586855.1 Oceanisphaera sp.
ATGCTCGCCAAGAAACTGGGTGCCAGAAAGGTGATGGTACTGATCCAGCGCGGCGCCTACGTCGATCTGGTGCAGGGTGGCAGCATAGATGTGGCCATCTCGCCCCAGCAGGCCACCATTTCGGCACTGCTGACCCATGTGCGCCGGGCCGATATCGTCAACGTCTATTCCCTGCGTCGGGGCGCGGCCGAGGCCATCGAGGCCATCGCTCACGGCGACAGTTCCACGTCCAAGGTAGTGGGCCGCCAGGTAGGTGAACTCAAGCTCCCCCCCGGCACCACCATCGGTGCCATAGTGCGCGGCGACGAGGTACTGATCGCCCACGACAGGACCGTGATCGAACAGAACGATCACGTGGTGCTGTTTCTGGTAGACAAGAAATTCATTCCGGAAGTGGAGCGGCTGTTCCAGCCCAGCCCCTTCTTCCTTTAATCTGCCGCCCGACCACCGGGCAGGGAATGCAGCGGCGCGTCCTCGGCTGCCCTTTCCCTCAGGTGTTCGGGCAGGGGCTTGGTGACTTCCACCCCCAGCTCGCGGAATGCCTCCGCCTGCCGGATCAGGTTGCCGCGGCCGCTGGTCAGCTTCTTCATCGCCCGCTGATAACTGTCGTCGGCCCGTTGCAACGACTGACCTATGGCTTCCATATCTTCCGTGAACAACCGCAGCTTTTCGTAGATCTTGCCCGCCGATTCGGCAATCTTGCGGGCATTCTGATTCTGCCGCTCCACCCGCCACAGGTTCTCTATGGTGCGCAGTGCCACCAGCAGATTGGTGGGACTGACCAGTAATATATTGTGGTCCAGCGCGTATTTCACCAGGCCCGGTTCTGCCTCTACCGCCACCAGAAAGGCCGGCTCCACCGCCACGAACATCAGCACGTAGTCTAGGGTTCTCACTCCCTGCAGATGCTGGTAGTCCTTGCGCCCCAGCTCGCGGATATGACCCCGCACCGAGGTCACGTGATCGCGCAGCGCCTGTTCCCGCTCGGCCGGGTCTTCGCCGTTGAAGTAGCGCTCGTAGGCGGTGAGCGAGACCTTGGCGTCGATGATGATATCCTTGTCCTGTGGCAGGTGCACCACCACATCCGGCTGATAGCGCTTGCCTTCGGCGTTGTTCAGACTGAGCTGGGTGCTGTACTCGTGCCCCTCTCGCAGCCCGGATTCGGACAATACCCGCGACAAGACCACCTCGCCCCAGTTACCCTGCTGCTTGCTGTCGCCTTTCAGCGCCCGGGTCAGGGCGGCGGTATCCACGCTCATCTGCCGGTGCAGCTCGGCCAACCGTTCTATCTCGAATTTGAGGCTGTGGCGCTGGCGGCTTTCGTCCGCATAGGTTTCCTGCATGTTGCGACGAAACCCTTCCAGCTGTTCACGCAGCGGCGACAGCAGCCCGTCCAGGCTGTTCTGGTTCAGCTCGCGAAAGTTGTGGGTTTTCTGCTCGAAGATACGCTGGGCCAGGTTCTCGAATTGCTGTCCCAGCCGGGCCTCGCTCGCCTCGAACTGGGCCTGCTTTTCTGCCGCCCACTGCCGCTCCTGACGTAGCAGGGTTTCATACTCCTTGAGCCGGCCGTTCATTTTCAGCACCAGTTGCTGCTGTTGATCCAGTCGCTGCCGGGTGTCCTTCAGTTCACCACCGCGCTCGTTCAGCTGTGCCTGCAGTTGCTGGTTCTGCTGGGCCAGCAATTGCAGCCGGGTGCCCAGAGTGAGTCGGGTCAGCCCCCAGCCAGCCACAGCAGTAGCCACCGCCAGCCAGTAAGGCCAGGTATCTGCCAATAACGAGGGCATCAGCGCCTCCGCTGCTCAAGCATGGCCTGCACCCGCCGATTAAGGCGCAACCAAATCAATATATATAGAAAATACAACAGCATAATCAGCCATTTGTGCTGATTGACGCCATTATCGAATTCCGCCAGCGGCAGCCCGCGAAGCTGGCTGTACAGAAATAACAACAGCGGAAACATCAGGAATACCGACCAGCGCCAGCAATGACTGAGAAATGCAATAAAGAGGCCGTTATCCAAGGTGTTAGTCCCAACATACTGATGATCAGGCAACAGCTTAACAGCGACCACGAGGGAATTCAGCCGGCACAGCGCAGATAGCTCTTTAACTGTTCCGACGGAATGGAGCTGCTGGAAGACAGGGTATAGGCGGCCCACTGTCCGGCCTGGCTCAACGTCGCCGACATCGGCAGGCCCGCCACCAGACCATGAATGAGGCCACCGGCAAAGGCGTCGCCGGCGCCGGTGGCATCCACCACCGACACAGGACGGGCCGGCACCCGAATATGCTGCTCGGCAGAAAACGCCTCTGCGCCCTGTTCGCCGTGCGTCACCACCAACCATTGCAGCCGATCACCGGCCAGCTCCCGGGCATGACCGAACAAGTCCTGCTGCCGGGCCAGATCGGCGGCAGAGGCAATCATCACCTGGCAGGGCCGGGCCCAGCGACCGCCCTTGGGATACTGACTGATCACCAGGCTGTGCTCTGCCATCTGCGCCATGTAAGCGGCGGCCTCACCGCCGTCATGATTGACGTACAGGCAGTCCACCGGCGCCATGGGCAGGCCACCGGGCAGTGCCGGACGCCGGTGCTGGCGCAATATGGTCCTTTCCCCCTGACTGTCGACCAACACCAGCAGCTCGCCGGTTTCGCCATCAAACTGCTCCACATGGGTAATATCCAGCCCCAGCTCGGCGGCTTGCTGCCGTAGCCAGTCACCGGTGTCGTCGTTTCCGACCCGGGCGACAATGCTTACCTGATGTCCGGCCCACAACAAGCCAATGCCGGTGTTCGCCGCGCCGCCACCCAGCCGGCAACCCTGATCCCGATATAACAGGCGGCCGCCGGCGACTAATGGCTCGTTCAACAACAACACATGATCACAATTCAGGTTGGCCAGCAGCAGTATTCTTGCCATTCAATATCCTTAAGCTATTTCACCCTGATCTGGATAACATCCGACATCACCGGTGGCTGATGCGGAGCATGCTGCGCGTCCCCCAGCACCAGTTGCAACCGGTAGTCTCCCGGCGGCAGGCTAAGCCGGGTTTCGGTCTGACCGCCACCGAAATGCCGCACCTGGTCGCTGGCGGGCAGCGGCCGGGTCAAATCCGGCATCGGCTGGGCATTGATCAACAGGTGGTGATGACCGGTACCCTCCTTCTCCGTGCCAGCTGGCGCCACGCCCATGCCTTCCAGCCCGAAGCGTACGGTAAACTCCGAGCTCAGGGTTTCACCATCAGCCGGGCTGATGAAATAGACCCTGGCGCCTTCCGGTGCCGGGGTGGCGGATACCGACAAAGCCGCCAGCAAAGCAGCGGCACCGAACAGACTCGTTTTTTTCATCATCATGACTCCCTGTGGATAATGTCTGCCCAAGCATAGCAGCTGGGTGATGGGAGCTCGCCACTTCGGCCGAGCCCCCCACTGACTCAATCAGCCCGGCTGGTATAGCGCCGTTCCGTGGTATGAATGCGCACCTTGTCACCGATTTTCAGGTATTCCGGCACCTGAACGGTCAGGCCGGTAGCGAAGGTGGCCGGCTTGGTACGAGCCGAGGCGGAGGCGCCCTTCAGCTCGGGAGTGGTATCCACAATCACCATCTCCACCATTTGCGGCAGTTCCAGGCCGATGACCTGGCCGTCCACCAGCAGCGCCTGAGTGCCCTTGGTGCTTTCATCCAGAAACAGCAGTTCATCGGTAATGTCGGCACTGCGGATCGGGTACTGGCTGTAATCTTCGTTATCCATGAAGACATGCTCTTCACCGTCCACATAAGACAGCACCACGTTACGACGCTG
>JBFGZI010000256.1:0-3779 GCA_041586855.1 Oceanisphaera sp.
GAGCACCTTGTCGTGGATTTTGTCGAGCTGCAGATTTCGGATCATCGCCTCAAGCTGATGCACAAGGCGCTGGTCTCGCTGATCACCTTTGTGATCTGCCTGTTCTTTGTCGTGCTGGCTTACCGCATGCTGGCCTGGGGGCTGCGCCGTCCGCAGTCGACTCCCGGCATGGATATACCGCTCTGGTTGCCGCAGGCATCGATCATGCTGGCTGCCATAGGTTGCAGCTGTTATTCGCTGCGCGATCTGTTTTGTTCCGTGACCGGTATTCTGCATTTGGGGTCCGACGTCCGGCTGCAGAAGAAAGAGGAATACTGAAATGGAAGGTTTTATTGCTATCGGACTGCTGCTGCTGTTGATGATCACCGGTGTGCCCGTGGCCTGGTCCTTTGCCGGTGTGCTGGCGTATCTGGTGTACATTTTTGACGTCAACCTGAATACGCTGATGTTGCAGGGCTACCGCTCGGTGGACTCGGTGATTCTGATCGCGCTGCCCCTGTTCGTTCTCACCGGTTATCTGATGCAAAGCGGCGGTATCGCCCGTCGCCTGGTCGACTTCATCGAGGTGATGATCGGCAAGCGCCGCGGCGGTATGGGTGCTTCGATGATCATGGCCTCGGGCATCTTCGGCGCCATCGCCGGAACGGCCACCGCCGCCGTCGCGTCGATCGGCACCATCATGATAGAGCCGCTGGAGAAACGCGGCTATCCGCGCAGCTATTCGGCGGCGTTGCTCGGGATCTCGTCACTGCTCGGTATCCTGATCCCGCCGTCGATCACCATGATTTTGTTTGCCGTGGTTACGCGCCAGTCGGTCGCCGCCTGTTTCGCCGCTTCGATAGGGCCGGCCATTCTGTTGATTCTGGGATTGATCGCCGCCAACCGTTTTGGCGTCGGGCGCTTCTTCAATGAGCTGAGCAGTGCGGCCGGGGACGGTCTCGAACCACTGCCGGGCAAGGGCAGGGCGACGATCAAGGCATTTCCGGCCCTGTCGTTGCCGATCATCATTCTCGGCGGCATTTACGGTGGCGTCTTCACACCGACCGAAGCGGCGGCCGTGGCCGCATTCTCGGCGATGCTGATCGGCTTTTTTATCTACCGTGACCTGAACTTCAGGAGCTTTGCGCGCAGTGTGGTGGCGGCGGCGGAAACCACCGGCACCGTGATCCTGATCCTGCTGTTCAGCTTCATGATCGGCCGTATCCTGGCCTCGGAGCGGATTCCGCAGGATCTGACCATGCTGGTTAGCACCCTGATCGAGAACCCGCTGCTGATCCTGATTGCCGTGAACATGTTTCTGATCATCGCCGGCATGATCATGGACGACGTGTCGGTCACTGTGGTGGTGGCACCGTTGTTTCTACCATTGATGGTGGATACCGGCATTCATCCGGTACATTTCGCCTCGATCGTGGCCTGCTCTGTGGTGATCGGTGCGAACAGCCCGCCGGTGGCGCCAATCCTCTATATGGCGTGTCGCATTGGCAAGGTGTCGATTCACAAAACGGTCAAGCCTGCGCTCGCGCTGATGGCGTTCGTCGCCCTGCCGGTGATGATAATCACGACCTTTGTTCCGGAGCTGTCGCTGTTTCTGCCGCGGCTGCTCGGTTTCGTCTGAACCGAATAAAGGGTGAAGTAGTAACCTCAGGGGCGCCTTCGGGCGCCCCTTTCTCTGGAGCTTCGGCCTTAATAGCGGATATCAGTCCGAGAGGCATGCCAGCAACAGCTTCTGTACCTCGGGATGCAACAGTTCCCGTTTGACCAGCAATGACGCCAGCCGTTCCTGCCATAGTTTCCGCTCCGGACCTGACAGCGCCACACTTAGCCTGTTACTGCACTCCACCAGCGACAGCTGCGTCGCCCCATCAAGTCCCCATGTCTGCAGTTGGGCGCGAAAGTCGTCCTGATCGATAAGCTCGGTGATCATCATGGTTCTGTTTTCCTCGGTTCAATATCGCTACAGCCTATTCAGACGATTTCCCCTCGGCAATAGATCACTGCCTTTTATGTCGTATCCAGGACAGTCACGGGATTGCAGGGCGCCCAGGCATAACCCGGTGTCGCATCAGGGAAACTCTGTCAGGGGCTTAGCTGTTGTGATAGAGGCTAGTTTTGCCCATAACGACGGCCAGCCGCCGTTATGGACAAACTCTGCCCCGGTAAGCGGTGGGCCTTCAGGATGCTTGGCCTCCGGTTACCGTTAGATGTTTATCAACCCGACGGAGACCTTGTCCCATGTTAGCCAAAGATGGACTTTTGAAAGGAATGAGCCCGGCGGCGACGATCAGTTCCATGATTATCGTTACCTTGTTTGTAGTGGGAGGCGCCTTGTTACCCGAAGCGGCGGCCACATTGTTTGACAGCGTATCGGGATACCTTATCAATAACTTCAAATGGTATTACATTGCCATTCTGTCGTTGATGCTGGTGTTCTGTGTGGTACTGGCCTTCAGCCGGTTTGGCAGCCTGCGGCTGGGAGCCGATGATTCCCGCCCGGAGTACAGCCTGTTTTCCTGGTTTGCCATGTTGTTCAGCGCCGGTATGGGCATCGGCCTGGTGTTCTGGTCTATCGCCGAGCCCATCTATCATTTTCAGAGCAATCCCTTTATTACCGAAGGCATGACGCCGGAAGCGGCCGAAGTGGCCATGCGGCTGACCTTCTTTCACTGGGGCCTGCATCCCTGGGCCATCTATGTGGTGGTGGGGCTGACCCTGGCCTATTTCTCCTATCGCAAGCAGTTGCCACTGACCATCCGCTCGGCGCTCTATCCGCTGATCGGCCAGCGCATCTACGGCTGGATGGGGCACACAGTGGATGTTCTGGCGGTGTTCGGTACCATCTTCGGGGTGGCGACGTCCCTCGGCCTGGGCGTTGCCCAGATCAATACCGGCCTGAACCAGCTGATCGGTGTGGAAATCAGCACCAGCAATCAGCTGATCCTGATAGTGGTGATTTCGCTGATTGCCACCCTGTCGGTGCTGTCCGGACTGGGCCGGGGCGTAAAATGGCTGTCGGTCATCAACATGTGGTTTACTGCCGCCATACTGCTGTTCCTGTTGTGCTACGGTCCCACCCGTTACCTGCTGCAGAGCTATGTGCAGGGCCTCGGTGATTATCTGACTCATGTAGTCGCCCTCAGCACCTGGACCGATGCCAGCAAAGACAGCCAGTGGCAGTCCTGGTGGACCGTGTTCTATTGGGCCTGGTGGATGTCCTGGTCACCCTTTGTCGGCATGTTTATTGCCCGAATTTCCAAGGGCCGCACCGTTCGCGAGTTTATCTGTGGTGTGCTGCTGGTGCCGACCCTGCTGGGCATGCTCTGGCTGACCATGTTCGGTGGTACCGCCCTGTATCTGGAACTGACTCATACGGTCACCAATGCGGCCGGTGAAGTGGTCGCGGCCGTGGGTCAGGCCGGTATCGTGACGGCGGTAGGCGAAAACGTCACATTGGCTCTGTATGAGACTTTATCTCAGCTGGATGGTGGTGTCATGGGCACCCTGGCGGCGATATTGTCGACCCTGCTGGTGGCCCTCTACTTCATCACCTCTGCCGACTCCGGCACCCTGGTAGTGACCACCATACTGTCGTTGGGCAACGAACATCCGCCGCGCAGTCAGCGGGTGTTGTGGAGCATGGCGGTGGCGGCGGTGGCGGCCATACTGATGCTGGCCGGTGGTCTCAAGGCGTTGCAGACCGCGGCCATTATTGCGGCCTTTCCCTTCTCGTTCGTCATTCTGGTGATGATGTGGGGCTTGTACCGTGCCCTGCACGAGGA
>JBFGZI010000257.1:0-3765 GCA_041586855.1 Oceanisphaera sp.
CCACAGGCTTCTGAAGTCGGTCAGCGACAATGACGCCATGATCAGCACCACGCCCAGGGCCGCGGTAGGAATATACTGCAGCGGCGCGGTCAGAAAAAAGGTCACCACCGCAATCACCAGCGCCGCCACTATCGATACCAGTTGACTCTTGCCGCCGTTGGCGTCGTTCACCGCGGTGCGCGAGTCGGCACCGCTGATGGCAAAGCCCTGAGACACCGCCGAGGCCAGATTGGCAAAACCCAGGGCCCGGAATTCCTTGTCGGCATCGATATCGTAGCCGTTTTTGGCGGCAAAGCTGCGCGCGGTCAGCATCATGGACACAAAACTCACCATGGCCAGGTTAAGGGCCGGCAACACCAGCTCCCGTATCAGGCCGGGGGGAAATTCGGGGATCTGCAGCTGGGGGAGTCCACCACTCAGGGAGCCGACCACCGCCACCTCGAGTCGTAATGGTTCCAGCCCCCACAGCAGGGTGGCGGCGACGGCCAGCCCCAGCAGGGAGCTGGGCCACAGAGGCCGAAAGCGCCGGCTCAGCAGCATCACCACCAGCGTCAGCAGGCTAATGCTCAGCGTCGTGGTATGGATCTGGGACACATAATCGGGGGCCGCCAGCAATCGCTCTATCAGGCCGGTCTGGGCGAAGCTGAAGCCGAACACACTGGACAGCTGACCGACGATAATGGTGATGGCCACCCCGTTCAGCAGTCCCATCAGAATGGGCCGGGATAAAAAGTCGGCCAGCACCCCCAGCTTTAACCGGCTGGCAATCAGACACCAGACACCGGTCATGGCGGTCATGGTCATCACCAGCTGCCAGTGCCGGGTAGGGTCACCCGCCGCCAGCGGCGTGACCACGGCGGCAATCACCGCACAGGTGGCGGCATCGGGGCCGATGATCAGCTGGCGGGATGTTCCGAACAGGGCATAGGCAATCATCGGCAGAATGCAGGAATAGAGCCCCACTACTGCACCGACGCCGGTCAGCTCCGCGTAGGCAATAGCCACAGGTAGCGCCACCGCCGCCACCGAGACGCCGGCCCGGACATCCGGCAATAACCAGGCCCGCTGGTATCCCAACAGGGCAACCAGACCCGGCATCCATCGTCCCAGAGAGAAAAATTCGTTCATTTTTCAACCGATTATAATTATTTGTCTATTGTTCATTATAGGGTGACTACCGCTCCAAATGCCTAACCTCAGTCGAAGATACTCTCCAGAACAAAGCGGACGTTTTCGGTAGCCAGATCCACCAATATTGCCTTGTCTCCTGCCCGCCGCCATTCATACCCTTCATAATAAGGCAGCCGCTCGCGCAGGCGAGGATCAAACCGTTTGGCAATACCCGGAGGTAACGGCTTGCCCCGTTGCAGGTTCATTCTGATCCCCGGTGGCAATGCATCCCGCCGGCTATCGTAGTCAATCCAGTCCCGATGCTCACGGAATATCAGGCGCAGAGCCGTCTCATCGACATTCGGGTAGCGCCGGTCGCCCCGCCAGTCACGATCCTGCTCACGTTGATGCTCCCTGTTGTGGGCATCACCCCGGCGGTGCTCCGGGTTCCGGTCCCTATGCTCGTCCTCACGCCATTTCTGCTCTTTCTGCATTTTTTGCACTTTCTGCTGGCCGGGTGCCTTGTCCGGTCCTTTGCCTTCAGGCGGCTGTGCCTGTACGGGCATGACGGTACTGCCAAGCAGGCTTCCGAGTAACAAAGCCGCAAGCTTGAATTGAGTCTTCATGAAACCTCCTGCCTTGTGAACCTTCACTCTATGCTCTGCGGCCACAAGCTGCAAAGCCGTCACAGCCGTTGTTACGCCGGATTCAGACCAACCGCTTGGCGTAACTGCTCCGATCCAGATCGACCACCTCGACGGTAAGGGAGATATCCTGCAAGCCAAGTTCAGCCAGCGCCTCCAACACAGCGTTCGACAAGGCGGCCTTCTGCTCTGAGTCGCGGCCGGACAGGATCTTCAGGGTCACATGAATAAAATCGCGCTGGCTGCCGCCATTATGATGATAGTCGTAGCCGATCGCCCGGGCCTTGATATTCTCGATGCCGAACAGGGCACTGTCGACCGCGCCCTGATGCACGGCGGCAACCAGGCCGGAAGGACTGATCTGAACGGTCAGGGTGGTTGAATATTCGATGATGCAATGGGGCATATTATCTCCTTGAAACAAAAAAGCCCCGTTGCCGGGGCTTTCAGATAACGAATGACTTATACCAGTTCAATGACCTCGAAGTCGACTTCGGGGCTCACGTCGGCATCGTAATCCACGCCGGCCAGGCCGAAACCGAACAGACGCAGAAACTCGTCCTTGTAGCCCTGATAATCGGTCAGCTGGTAGATGTTGTCATCTTGTACCTGAGCCCAGATTTCGCGGCAGGCATTCTGCACTTCGTCACGCAGTTCCCAGTCGTCCAGACGCAGACGGTTCTGCTCGTCGACCGGCGCTTGCTCACCGCTGTAGAGACGGGTGGTGAAGAGACGCTGGATCTGCTCGATACAGCCTTCGTGAATCCCCTGCTCTTTCATGATTTTGAAAGCCATGGAGATATAGAGCGGCATCACCGGAATGGCGGCAGAGGCCTGGGTGACTACCGACTTGAGCACAGCCACATGGGCGTTACCGCCTTTGGCCTTGAGTTTGGCATCGATGGCGTGTGCGGCGCGGTCCAGGTCTTCCTTGGCCTTGCCCAGGGTGCCATGCCAGTAAATCGGCCAGGTCAGATCGGTACCGATATAGGAATAAGCCACGGACTTGGCGCCGTCGGCCAGCACACCGGCTTGGCCTAAGGCATTCATCCACAGTTCCCAGTCCTGACCGCCCATCACCTTGATGGTGTCGGCAATTTCCTGCTCGTTGGCCGGCTCGACCACGGCTTCTACCAGCACGTCCTTGTTGGTGTCCAGGGCGGTGGACTTGTAGGGTTCGCCGATGGGCTTGAGCGCGGAGCGGACCAGTTCACCGGAGTCGGGCATTTTGCGTACCGGAGACGCCAGGGAGTAGACCACCAGATCGATCTGGCCCAGATCCTGTTTGATCAGGTCAATCACCTGGTCGCGGCATTCGTTGGAGAAGGCGTCGCCGTTGATGCTCTTGGCGTA
Source organism: Oceanisphaera sp. (assembly GCA_041586855.1). Taxonomy (GTDB): domain Bacteria; phylum Pseudomonadota; class Gammaproteobacteria; order Enterobacterales; family Aeromonadaceae; genus Oceanimonas. Next base: position 3,108 of record JBFGZI010000257.1, read on the forward strand.
CAAACCTTCTTCCTTGGCGACCTTGTCGAAGGCGGCGGCGTTGTACCAGCCGGCGGAGCCGGTCTTTTTCTCGGTGGCCGGCTTTTCAAAGAAAACGCCGATGGTGGCGGCACCGCTGCCGAAGGCGGCATTGATGCGGGAAGCCAGGCCGTAACCGGTGGACGCGCCGATCACCAGTACCTTTTTGGGACCCTGTTCAAGCTGACCCTTGGCTTTGACGTAGGCGATCTGCTCGCGTACATTCGCCTCACAACCGACCGGATGGGTGGTGGTACAGATAAAGCCACGGACCTTGGGTTTGATGATCATAAAGATGTTTGCCTCGGTTATTCTCGGATAGACGCTAAAGATACCTTATTCCGGGACAAATGTGAGGCCTGACGTGTAGTAAGCGTGAGGAGTGAAGCGAGAGGGGTGAGGTGTAAAACAAACTCGCTCAACAGGCCGAGCGCCGCGGGTTTGTTCTTTTTCTCTTTCTCCTCACCCTTCACGTCTCTCGCCTCACTGTTCTAAAGGAACAATGAATGTTTACCCTTCGCCCCTATCAGCAGGATGCGGTGAATCGCACCCTGGAGTATTTTCGTCGCCATGACGAGCCGGCGGTGCTGGTGCTGCCCACCGGTGCCGGCAAGAGTCTGGTGATCGCCGAGCTGGCGCG
>JBFGZI010000258.1:0-3760 GCA_041586855.1 Oceanisphaera sp.
CCGCGGGAAGGACACCGAATAACGGGTCTGCCAGTAATGCTTCTGCAGATAGCGCAGGTGCGCCGCCACATAGAAGCTGTCGGCCCGCCAGTCTTCCAGCCCGAACAGGGCGCCCAGGCCAATCTTGTCGATGCCGGCCTTACCCAGCCGATCCGGGGTTTCCAGCCGCCAGCGAAAGTCCTTCTTCTTGCCACGAATATGGTGCTCGTCGTAGGTCAGGTGCTGATAGGTCTCCTGATACACCATGACGCTGTCGAGCCCGTACTGGCGCAGCTCGGCGTATTCTTCTTCCGACAGCGGCTGCACTTCCATCATCACGTAACTAAAGTGGCGCTTGATGATGGGCAGCATCTGCTTGAAGTAGTCCAGCCCCACCTTGCCTTCGTGCTCGCCGGTTACCAGCAGCACGGTATCGAAGCCCATCGCCTTGATGGCCAGACATTCCTGCTCGATTTCTTCTGAGCTCAGGGTCTTGCGCTTGAGCCGATTGCTCATCGAAAAGCCGCAATAGGTACAGTCGTTGGCACAGAGATTGGACAGATACAGCGGAATATAAAAGCCGACCGTGTTGCCGAAGCGCTTGCGGGTCAGCTGATAAGACTGCTGGGCCATCTGTTCCAGATAGGGCTCGGCGGCGGGCGAGATCAACGCCATGAAGTCCTGCAGATCCCGCTTCGGTTTGGCCAGCGCCCGCTCCACGTCCCTGGCCTGCTTGCCGTAGATGCTCATCTTGACGTCATCCCAGTCCATGGATGACCAGACATCGAAGAAACTCATAGGGTCTCCAGAAACGCAGTCAGCGGGCTGGATGCCTGGGCCTGCTGGCTCTGACCAGCCAGACCGGCTTCATAGGCCATGCGGCCGGAAATGACCGCCAGCTTGAAGGCCTCGGCCATGGCCACAGGGTCACCGGCCACGGCGATGGCGGTGTTGACCAGTACCGCATCGGCGCCCAGTTCCATGGCGTAGGCCGCGTGGCTGGGGGCACCTATGCCCGCGTCCACCACCACAGGCACATTAGCCTGCTCTATGATGATCTCGAGGAAGTCATGAGTGACCAGGCCCTTGTTGGAGCCGATGGGGGCGCCCAATGGCATCACGGCCGCACAGCCCGCTTCTTCCAGCCGCTTGCACAGCACAGGATCGGCGCCGCAGTAGGGCAGCACGATAAAACCGTCCTTCACCAGCAGCTCGGCGGCCTTGAGGGTCTCGATGGGATCGGGCAGCAGATACTTGGGATCCGGGTGAATTTCCAGCTTCAGCCAGTTGGTGCCCAGGGCCTCGCGCGCCAGCCGGGCGGCGAACAGCGCCTCTTCGGCGTTTCTGGCCCCCGAGGTGTTGGGCAGCAGATTCACACCCAGTTCCAGCAGCGGCGGCAGAATATCGTCGCTGTGATTTTTCAGATCCACCCGCTTCAGCGCCATGGTCACCAGATCGGTGCCGCTGGCGACGAAGGCCTCCTTCATCTGCCGGCCACTGGCAAACTTGCCGGTGCCGGTAAACAGGCGGGAACTAAAGGTTTTATCGGCGATAATCAAACTCATGTCAGCCTCCGGCTATGGCGTGGAACAGGGTGATGTTGTCGTTGGGGGTCAGTTGCTGCTCGCCCCACTGGCTGCGGGCCACCACCTGCCGGTTAAGGGCCACCGCCACACCGGGCTTGTCTTGCTCCAGCTCGACCAGCAACTGGCCGAGAGTAGTGCCCTCAGCCAGATCCAGCGCTTCGTCGTTCAGTACTACTCGCATTATTCCTTTTCCCCCTTGGGTCCACACACCGGACAGGCCGGATCTTTCGGTACCTGGAGGCCGTGCCAGCGATGCGCCTTGGCGTCGAACAGCTTGAGCTCACCCCATGGCAGGGTTCCGGTACCGGTAAAAAACTTGATGGCTTCCAGCGCCTGCAGCATGCCTATGGTGCCCACCACAGGGCCTATGACCCCGGAGTTGCTGCAGTTGAGACGCTCGCCGATATCGGGGCCATAAAGACAACGATAACAGCCATGGTCCCGGGCCGGATCCAGCGCCAGCAACTGGCCTTCAAACCGGATGGCAGCGCCCACCAGCAGCGGCTTGCCCCAGGCGTAGCAGGCGGCATTGATGTCCTGACGGATCGAGATGTTGTCGGTGCAGTCCAGCACCAGATCCACCTCGGCCACAAAGCCGCCCAGACTCCGTTCGTCCAGCTTCTGGTTAATGGCGATGACTTCGATCTCGGGATTCAGCGCCAGTAATTTTTCCCGCGCCGTTTCCGCCTTGCTGTGTTGCAGGCTGTCCATGTCATACAGGGTCTGGCGCTGCAGGTTACTGACCTCTATGTGATCGAAGTCGGCCAGCCACAGGGTGCCTACGCCGGCCGCGGCCAGATACTGCACGGCGGGCGAACCCAGCCCCCCTAGGCCCACCACCAGCACGGCGGCGTTTTTCAGCTTCAGCTGGCCTTCCTCGCCAACTTCTTCCAGCAACAGGTGCCGGCTATAGCGCATGAATTCGCTGTCGCTGAGCATCTTATCCCTCCACCATGTCCAACAGTTCACGGATGGCCGCATCCGGATCGGCCGCTTCGGTAATGGCGGTCACCAGGGCTATGCTGCCCACCCCGGTTTCCGCCACCAGGGGTACCCGCTCCTTGCTGATGCCACCGATGGCCACCAGCGGAAATTCCGCCTCCATCAAGGCCACATAACGATGCAGCCGCTCCAGCCCCTGGGGGCGAGACGGCATGTCCTTGGTTTTGGTGGGGAAGATGTGGCCCAGCGCCAGATAGGACGGCTTGAGCTCACGGGCGCGCAGCATTTCGTAATAACCGTGGGTAGACAGTCCCAGCTTGAGACCGGCGGCGCGAATGGCCTCCAGATCCGCCACTTCGATGTCTTCCTGACCCAGATGCACCCCGTAGGCGCCGTGCCTGATGGCCAGACGCCAGTAGTCGTTGATGAACAGGCGGGCGTTGAAACGCTGGCCCAGCGCCACTGCCGCCTTGATGTCATCTTCTACCTCGGCGTCGGCCTTGTCCTTGATGCGCAGCTGCAGGGTGCGTACTCCCTGATCCAGCAGGCGCTCCAGCCAGGCAATCGAGGTCACCACCGGATAGAGCCCCAGCTTGAGGGTATCCATGGGAGCGAAGGCGCCCTGGGGCCGACTGCCGGTAATGCCCAGCTGTTCGGCCAGGGCACTGCCCGGCATCACCACGGTGGGGAAGTCATCCAGATGAGTCGGCCAGCCCAGATGGGCCACGGGCCCGGCACCGGCGCCGATGGCCTCGGCACCTTTCAGGCCCTGATTGACGTAGGCCTTGGCCAGCACCAGGGCATCTTCTATCGGATAGTCCTGGGCCACTGCGGTGGCGATGGCGGAAGACAGGGTGCAGCCCGTGCCGTGACCGTGGCGGGTTTGCATCCGCGGGCTGGCCAGCCAGATTTCACGCTGCCCGTCGGTATAAAAGTCGATGGCCTGCTCGCCGGCCCAGTCCAGATGACCGCCCTTCACCAGCACGGCACGGGCACCCATTTCCAGCAGGGCAGCGGCACCGGCGCGCACCTTGGCGGCGGAGTCGGGCGTTATGCCCGACAGTGCTTCCAGCTCCAGTGCGTTGGGGGTGATCAGGTCCACCTCGGGCAGCAAATGCTGCTTCAGCGCCGGCAACAGGCTGGCCTCGGCCATGGCCTGGCCGGTGCTGGCGATAGCCACCGGATCCAGCACCACGAAGGGCTTCCACTGGCGGCGATATTCGCCCAGATAGCGTGCCAGCACCTCGGCCCGC
>JBFGZI010000259.1:0-3730 GCA_041586855.1 Oceanisphaera sp.
AAGTCCGGGTGTTCGGGCAGGCCGGCATAGTTGACCCAGGCCACCTGCGGGTGGGCCTGAAGGAAGTTGGCTACCTTGAAGGTGTTTTCCACATGGCGCTCCATGCGCAGGGGCAGGGTTTCCAGTCCCTGCAGCAGCAGGAAGGCGTTGAGCGGGGCCAGGGCGCTGCCGGTGTTGCGTAGCGGCACTGTGCGGGCGCGGGCGATAAAGGCGGCCGGGCCGAAGGCTTCGGTGTAGACAACTCCGTGGTAGGCGGGCTCGGGCTCGTTGAACTGGGGAAAACGCGCCTTGTGCTCGGCCCAGGGGAATTTGCCGCTGTCGATGATGATGCCGCCGAGGGAGTTACCGTGGCCGCCGATGTACTTGGTGAGCGAATGTACCACTATGTCGGCGCCGAAGTCGATGGGCTTGCACAGCAGGGGGGTGGCGACGGTATTGTCGACCACCAGCGGCACACCCTGGGCATGGGCCACATCGGCCAGCCCCTGCAAGTCGGCGACGTTGCCCGCCGGGTTGCCGATGCTTTCGCAGAATACCGCCTTGGTGTTGGCGTCGATCAGTTTGGCGATGGCTTCGGGGCTGGCGTCGTCGGCGAAGCGCACTTCAATGCCCTGGCTCGGCAGCATGTGGGCGAACAGGGTATAGGTGCCGCCGTACAACTGGGGCGTAGTGACAATGTTGTCGCCGTTTCTGGCTAGAGTGATCAGGGCGTAGTGGATGGCGGCACTGCCCGCCGACACCACCAGGCCGGCGATGCCGCCTTCCAGGGCGGCCACCCGCTGTTCCAGTACATCGTTGGTGGGGTTCATGATGCGGGTGTAAATATTGCCCGGTACTTCCAGGTTGAACAGATCGGCCCCGTGCTGGGCGCTGTCGAATTCGTAGGCTACGGTTTGATAGATAGGCACGGCCACGGATTTGGTGGTGGGATCCGTGGTGTAGCCGTGGTGCACGGCCAGGGTTTCGTCTTTCATCGGGTACTTTCCTTGTAGGTGTAAAGCCGTCCAATGTAGGAGCTTTCATCCTGACTGTAAAGCCGCCCTCAGCGCGGTAACAGCACCTGAACCAGCAGTCCTCCCTGGGGGTGGTTATCCAGCGTGAGTTCGCCGCCATGCTGGTGGATCAGGGTGCGGGCTATGGCCAGCCCCAGTCCTATGCTGCCGTCTTCCGGGTTGCGGGCCGGGTCCAGCCGGGTGAAGGGTTTGAATACTTCTTCCAGCTGATCCTGTGGAATGCCGGGGCCGAAGTCACGGATCAGCACGCGTACTCGTCTCGGTTCGGCCAGCAAGCGCACTTCCACCTTGCCGCCGTATTTAACGCCGTTTTCCAGCAAGTTCTGCAGCGCCCGGCGCAGGGCGGTAGGGCGGCCCCGGTAGATGACGGCATCCTGTTCCTCCAGGCTGACCTCATGGCCGTTGTCCTGCAGGTCATCGCACAGGCTTTGCAGCAGGCTGGGCAAGTCCAGATTCCGTACCGGTTCGGCCAGGCCGTCTTCCCGGGCAAACTGCAGGGTGGCGTTCAGCATCTGCTCCATCCGTTTCAGACCTTGCTGAAGTTTCTGTTTATCTTCGCCTTCGGGCAGAAACTCGCAACGTAGCTGCAATGTGGTGATGGGGGTGCGCAAGTCGTGCGAAATGGCCGCCAGCATACGGGTGCGATCGGACACGAACCGATCGAGCCGGTCCTGCATGCGGTTAAAGGCAGACAGCATGTCGCGAATTTCGCTCGGTCCGCTTTCTGTGAGGGGATCCAGCTTGTCGCCCCGGCCCAGCCGTTCGGCCTGCCGGGCCAGTTCTTTCAAGGGTCGGGTGGTGCGTTGCAGCAGCCAGATCATCATCCCGGCCAGCAGTGCGGCCAGTACCACAAAGGACAGTATCGCCCTGGCGGACCAGGCGGGAATGTCCCGATCGATCAGCGAGGTGAAGCTCAGCCAGCGGCCGTCGGCCAGCTCGATTACACCATGGAGGCGAATATCGGACTGCGGTGGAGGGTGATGATGCCGGCGTCGCTCCTGCACCCGTTCCCGGGGCGGCCAGTCGCGCAGACCCTGACGGGACTCGATGCTGATATGAATATCTCGCCGAGCGGGATAGTTGAGCTTGTTGCGTACTATGCGTTCGAAGTTTGTGCTGTGCTCACCGGGCTGGGGACGGGTGCTTGTCACGGTCAGTAGCAGGGTTTCGCTGCGGCTGGCGCGCAGAATCTCGTCGTGCAGGGCAGGGGGGGACTGGTTGAGCAGGCGGGTGACCGCAATCAGCCGTTGCAGGGTAAAGCGGCTGTTGACCATGCCTAAGGTTTCTTCCCGTTCCATGCGGTAAATCTGTACGCCCACCAGCTGGATCAGGATCAGGGCAAACAGTGCCACCACTATCACCTGGCCGGTGAGGCTGCCCAGCCAGTAGCGCAGGCGATTAGTCCCCATGGTGAATATCCGCCGCCAGCATATAGCCGCCGCCCCAGATGGTCTTGATAAGCTGCGGGTGTCGGGAGTCGGATTCGAGCTTGCGCCGCAGCCGGCTGACCAGGGTGTCGATGGCGCGGTCGAAGGCCTGGGCCTCCCGACCCCGGGCCAGATCCAGCAACTGGTCCCGGCTCAGCACCCGGTTGGGGTGCCGGGTAAATACCCGCAGCAGATCAAACTCGGCGGTGCTCAGGCTGATGGTCACGCCCTTGTCGTCGAGTAATTCCCGGCGGGCCAGATCCAGGGTCCAGTGACCGAAGCGGAGCAGCCTGGGTTCATCGGCGGATGGCGTCAACCCCGGCTCCGGCTGGCGGCGCAATACCGCCTTGATACGGGCCAGCAGCTCGCGCGGATTGAAGGGTTTGGGTAGATAGTCGTCGGCCCCCATTTCCAGACCCACGATGCGGTCGGTTTCCTCACCCATGGCGGTGAGCATGATGATGGGCACCTCGTTGCCCTGGCCGCGAAGCTCGCGACACAGGGTCAGGCCGTCGTCTCCGGGCAGCATCAGATCCAGAATGATCAGATCGGGGCTCTGGCGGCTCAGATACTGGCGCATTTCCTGGCCGTCACGCACACCCTGTACCCGATAGCCGTGTTGTTCCAGAAAACGTTTCAGCAGATCGCGGATCTCGCCGTGATCGTCCACCACCAGTAATTGCCTGCCTTTGTTCATATCTCATCCCTCATCGTGACCCCGCCAGTATAGGCGTCTTCAAACGGGAAATAATGTCAAAGTATGGCAGTGGACAAAGGTGTCACACTCTGTGACAAAAAAGCCACTGGGTGACACAGTTGGCTGACAAGGGGCTGCTTTAATTGATGATGAAACCACCACTGATTAGAGGTCATTATGATGAAAGCCAAACACAGCGCCCTGTTGCTTGCCGCCACCTTGTTGACGGTTCCCGCTCTGGTAAGTGCCGCTCACCACGAAGCCGACGGCCAGTCCGGGGCACATGAGGGGCGCAAGGCGCAAATGATGAAAGAGGGCTGCGAAGGCGAGCGCGGGGGCATGAAAAAACGGGGCCACCATGGTCAGGATCATCACGGCATGATGGGTGGCAAGATGATGGACCCGGCTCGCTTCGAGCAGCACCTGAACAAGCGGCTGGAAAAGCTGGACAGCCCCGAGCTGAAGGCGCAGTTTCTGGCCACGCGCAAGGCCAGCCTGACGGCCATGGAGCAGCAGATGTTGCTGCACAAGCTGATGGCCGAGCACAAGGCGGAAAAAATAGAAAATGCGGAACTGAAAGCCGCCACCCTGGA
>JBFGZI010000260.1:0-3729 GCA_041586855.1 Oceanisphaera sp.
AACCCGCAGGGCAGCGCTTGTGGGGTCTTGCTACTGCGTTATCGCTTATTTATGTAGAGTGACTACATGGCATAAGCGCTGCCTTGTATCAAGACCCCACAAACTGCTGCAAAAATCATCGCGAAAGGTCAACAGACCCTAGCACCAAAGTAACGGCTGTAGGCCCCAATTTATTGGGGAAAGGGTGCCACATTATTTTCCCGAATAAATTCGGGCCTACAGGAGTCATACCGGGCGTGGCCCGGTATCTTTCAGCAGGCGGCGTGCATGTTGGGATTCACTACGCTCATCGCCAACCTACTTACAGCTTACAGCTCCCCGCAGGGGGTTAGTCCTGGTTGATGCGGCTGGCATCTGCGCCTTGCTGTGACTTGTATTTGGCGCTGGCACGGCTCATGTAGGGCCGCTCAGCCGGGCCGGACATGGTTTCGAAATTGAGCGCACCAATCACCATTTTCGGGCGCAGCGCCAACGGTAATTTACCGCTGTTGTAGAATTCCAGCACGATGCGCCCGGACCAGCCCGGATCGATACGGTGCGCCGTAACGTGCACCATGAGACCAAGCCGTGCCAGGGAGGAACGGCCGTCCAGCCAGCCGACAATGTTATCGGGCAGGGTGACAGATTCCAGTGTTACCGCCAGCGCCAGCTCGCCCGGATGCAGGAAGAAGGCCTCGCCATCGGGGATGACAATCTCGTCACTCATCACCCGGTTGATGGCTTCGGACACCTGAGCCCTGGGCCCGCTCAGTTCGATGTAGGGCGCGGTATGATCCTGAAACACCCGAAATTCGTTGCCCAGCAGTACATCGACGCTGACACCGCTGATCCGATCGGGATCCGGGGCCGGGCTGATCTGGATAAGACCCTCGGCCAGATAACGCTTGATATCCCGGTCACAAAGACGCATGAAAACTCCTTAACTCAATGTTGATCCTGCCACGACAACGACGGCCCTTGCCGTCTGGCGGCGCAAACGGCACGCCTGCGTGGCAGTAATGCGATTAAACCTGCCGGGTATAAAGGCGGGTGGGAATGATGTTGCCACTAAAATACAGACCGGCGGCCACCCGGGCGGCGATGTTCAGATAAGCCTGGGCCAGCACCCCATCGGGCTCGGCAATCAGGGTAGGAGTGCCCTTGTCCATATGCTGGCAGATACGCACATCCAGCGGTAACTGACCGAGCAAGGGCACCTGATGCTCGTTTGATACCCGCTGGCCGCCGCCTTCTCCAAACAGGAACTCCTTGTGATCACACTGGCTGCACAGGTGATAGCTCATGTTCTCCACCACCCCCAGTACCGGAATATCGACCTTGCGGAACATGCTGATGCCCTTGATGGCATCGGCCAGCGCCACGTTCTGGGGCGTGGTGATCACCAGAGCGCCGGTGGTCGGCACCTGCTGGGCCATGGTGATCTGAATATCGCCGGTGCCCGGTGGCAGGTCCACCACCAGATAATCGAGGTCGCCCCAGCGGGTCTCGCGCAATATCTGCGCCAGCGCCTTGCTCGCCATGGGTCCGCGCCACACGGTGGCGTCATCGGCCCCGACCAGAAAGCCGATGCTGTTGGCCTTGATGCCGTGCGCCACCACCGGCGCCATGGTCTTGCCATCGTCGCTTTCGGGCCGGGCGCCGGTCACACCCAGCATCATGGGAATGGAAGGCCCGTATACATCCGCATCCAGTATGCCCACCCGGGCACCGAGCCGGCTCAGCGCCAGCGCCAGATTCACCGCCGTGGTGGACTTGCCCACCCCGCCCTTGCCGGACGACACAGCGATAATATTACGTACCCCGGACACGGCCTCGGCATCGTTGGCTTGCGCCAGGGACGCCACATCCTGCGTCACTTGCCAGCGCACCGCGCGGGCGCCACTCAGCCGACACAAGTCGGCGTCCAGGGTTTGCAGCTCGGCTTCCAGCCGGTAATCGACGAAGGGCAGCACCAGCGAGATCACCAGAATCTCCTGCTCCAGCGTCACGCTACGGACAAAACCGGCACTCACCGGATCCTTGGCCCAGTGCGGGGGCCGAAACCGGGTCAATCGGGCACTAATCTGTTCATTAATCATGCTGTGTCGCCTGCTGATGAATCTGTTCTGCACTCTATCAAAAAGCCCGCAGCGGCGAAACGTCGGGCCGAGGCGATATGCGGCTTTGCCGGCCTTATGTCGCATATATGTCGTATCTGTGTCGGCCATGTTCCGAAGCGAACCAAGGGCCTCCTACCGGCCCGGCTCTTTGGGCCCGAAAAAGCCGCCAAAGTGTGTATAACCGAAAAAAACTCGGGTAACATGCTCTGTCCTACCTAATTGACTCAACAGAATGGAAATTATGGCTACCGAACCTCGTAAGATACTTGTCACCTGCGCCCTGCCCTATGCCAACGGTTCTATCCACCTTGGCCATATGCTGGAGCACATTCAGGCCGATATCTGGGTTCGTTATCAGCGAATGCGTGGCCATCAGGTTCATTTTATCTGCGCCGACGACGCACACGGCACCCCCATCATGCTCAAGTCCCAGCAGCTGGGTGTGGATCCCGAGCAGATGATTGCCGCCGTGCAGCAGGAGCATAAAGCCGACTTCGACCGCTTCAACATCGGCTTCGACAACTATCACTCGACCCACAGTAGCGAGAACCGCGAATTGGCCGAGCTGATCTACGGCCGCCTCAAGAGCAACGGCTTTATCGAAAACCGCACCATTTCCCAGCTCTATGATCCGGAACAGAAGATGTTTCTGCCGGACCGTTTCGTCAAGGGCACCTGCCCCAGCTGCAAGGCGGAAGATCAGTACGGCGACAACTGCGAAGTCTGCGGCGCCACCTACAGCCCGGCCGAGCTGATTGACCCGCGTTCGGCGGTGTCCGGCGCCACCCCGGTCATGAAAAACACAGAACACTTCTTCTTCGATCTGCCCCAGTTCGAGGGCATGCTCAAGGCCTGGACCCGCTCCGGCGCCCTGCAGGAAGAAATGGCCAACAAGCTGGAAGAATGGTTCGAGTCCGGTTTGCAGCAGTGGGACATCACCCGCGATGCGCCCTACTTCGGCTTCGAAATTCCCGATGCACCGGGCAAGTACTTCTATGTATGGCTGGACGCCCCCATCGGCTACATGGGCTCGTTCAAGAACTACTGCGACAAGCGCGGCGATCTCAGCTTCGACGAATACTGGAACAAGAACAGCAGCACCGAGCTGTACCACTTCATCGGCAAAGATATTGTCTACTTCCACAGCCTGTTCTGGCCCGCCATGCTCGAAGGCAGCGACTTCCGCAAGCCGACCAACATCTTCGTGCACGGTTATGTGACGGTGAACGGCGCCAAGATGTCCAAGTCCAAGGGCACCTTCATCAAGGCCGACACCTACCTCAACCACCTGGATCCCGAGTGCCTGCGTTATTACTACGCCGCCAAGCTGTCCAGCCGCATCGACGATCTGGACCTGAATCTGGATGATTTCGTGGCCCGGGTGAACAGCGACGTGGTCAACAAACTGGTCAACCTGGCTTCGCGCAACGCCGGCTTCATTGCCAAGCGCTTCAACGGTCAGCTGTCCGCCGACTGCGCCGAGCCCGAACTGTACGCCGAGTTTGCCGCTGCCGCCGAGCGCATCGGCCAGTCTTATGAGCAGCGCGAATTCGGCCGTGCCATTCGCGAGATCATGGCGCTGGCCGACAAGGCCAACCGCTATGTGGACGACAAGGCTCCCTGGGTGCTG
>JBFGZI010000261.1:0-3702 GCA_041586855.1 Oceanisphaera sp.
AGCGCAACCGGGCCGGGGTCAGTGCCGGGCAGTCGGTGCCGATCAGCAGTACCCGGGTATTCTGTGCCAGACCAGATTCTGCGGCGCGGGCCATGCGCTCTCCCAGATTGCCACCCTTCTGATCGCTACAGACGAGTCCCGACGGCAGAGGGATATTCTGCCAGGCCAGATCCGTCGGGCCGGGCGACATGCACAGCTCTACCGGGCCCAGTTCGGCGGCCAGGCTGCGCTCCAGGGTGGAAAGCAGCATATGTCGGGCCAGGCGGGCGGCACCCTCGGCCCCCAACGCCGGGATCAGCCGGGTCTTGGCCAGCCCGGGCAGGGGCGCCTTGGCGAAAATGATGATGCGGGTCTGGTTCATCGGTAGGCCCTCGCCAGCTGTTCGGCCGGCGCCCCGCGCCAGTAGGCGAAACGCAGCCGCCACATCAGCCAGATGGTGCGCCACAGGCCCCGGTTTTCCCAGCGGCGCCCCGAGGTGCTGGCCTTGTGGCGCAGACAGGCGGGGGTCGACACGGCTTTCAGTCGTTTGCTGATCTCGATATCTTCCATCAGCGGCTGGTCGGGAAAACCGCCCACCCGGATGAAGGCCTCGCGGCTGACAAATATCGCCTGATCACCGGTGGCGATGCCGGTCAGCCGGGAGCGCAGGTTCATCAGCCCGGCGATGACATTGAGCATGGGGTGGCGGCCGTCGATACGCACATCGAAACGGCCCCACTGATGCCGGCCGTCGGCCAGGGCGGTCTGTATCGCCTGCAGCGCCAGCGGTGGCAGCACCGTATCCGCATGGAGAAACAGCAGCAGATCGCCGTCGGTGGCGGTCGCCCCGACATTCATCTGTCGGGCACGGCCCGGCTCTGTTTCCAGCACCTTGAATCCGGCCTGGCGGGCGATGGCCACCGACTCATCGCTGCTGCCGCCGTCGACCAGGACAACCTCGCTGTGGCAGCCACGCAGGGGCAGGCGAGCCAGAACGCCGGGCAAGTCCGGGGCTTCATTGAGCATGGGTATGATGATGGACAGCTTCATGGCGTGACACCTCCTCTCGGGCCCTGGAGCAGCCGCACCAGGGCGGCCAGGACGAGAGGAAATCGGCTCATGATGATTCCTCGCCTTCATGCAGGGCGCCGCCGCAGCTGCTGCCCTGGCCGGCGGTGCAGCCGTAACAGTGATCGGCAATGCGGATTGACTGGCCTTCCAGCTCCCGGCTGAGCAAGTCCCGCAGGTGGGGCCACTCGCCGCCGGGCAGGTGCAGCCCCAGCTGCTGGTTGAAATCGCAGTCGTAGAGGTAGCCCTGCCAGTCGACGCTCACCAGCGAACGGCACATCAGGCTGTCCAGGTTGGCAGCGGCATAGTTTTCCTTGAGCAGGCGCATATAGTCGTGAAACTGACGCTTGGTGATCAGGTAGTCGCCGAAGCGCTTGATCGGCATGTTGGTGAGCGCGAACAGCTGGTTGAATACGATGCCGAAATGGTCGAACAACTGCCGCTTGTATTCCGCTTCCAGCGGCTCCTGAGGCGGCGGCAGGCTGGGGCCCAGGGGGTTGTAGACCAGGTTGAGGGTCAGCCCGGAGCCGGGCTGGCCGTAGCCCAGTCGGTTGAGCATGAGCAGCGCTTCTATGCTCTTGTCGAAGGTGCCCTTGCCCCGCTGCTTGTCGACATTTTCCAGGGAATAGCAGGGCAGGGAGGCGACTATCTCTACCTGGTGTTCGGCAAGGAATTCGGCCAGATCTTGCTGGCCCGGCTCGAACAGTATGGTCAGGTTGCAGCGGTCGATGACCTTGACATCCAGTGCCCGGGCGGCTTTGACCAGGTCACGAAAGCCCTCGTGTATCTCGGGCGCTCCACCGGTCAGATCCAGGGTGGTCAGGCCGCGGGCCTTCAGCACCTGGGGGATTAACGCCAGGTTGTCGGCGTCCATCATCTCGATCCTGTCGGGGCCGGCGGCCACATGGCAATGTACGCATTTCATGTTGCAGCGATAGCCCAGATTGACCTGCAGGGTATCCAGGGTGCGCCGGTGGATGGGCGGAAAGTCGGTCAGGTCGAGCAGCGGCAGTGTATCTCTCATAAGAAGTCCATTTATTGTCGGAGTCTGACAATGTAGTCCGAACCGATGGGGAATTTATTACATATTTTATGGTTTATTTGGAATATCAGGGAAAATGTGAGCTTTTTGCAGGCTCGGAGTCGTCTGGAGGCACCACCAGCGGGTAGCACCTCATCATGGAAGAGGCAACAGGGATTGCCTCAGCCGACCGTCACATGCCATGGATGGCATGTGCTGAGCGTCACAAGGATGTGCTTGCAGCGCGTCGGAGGAGGCAACCCTGTTGCCTCTTTATTCCGCTAGCTGATGTGTGACCAAGAGACAGGTTTATACCTTGGCGTTTGCCCCGTGCCGGGGCAGGGCCAGGGAAATCAGTGCCGCCAGGGCAATAAAGGCGGTGGAGATCCCTCTGGTAGACCCAGCCCGAGAGCAGGGTGCCGATCAGCCGGCCCATGGCATTGGCCATGTAATAGAAGCCGACATCCAGAGACACACCGTCTTCACTGGCATAGCTGACGATCAGATAGCTGTGCAGAGAAGAATTGACGGCAAACAGTACTCCGAACAGCAACAGGCCAGCACCACCAGCATGCGCAGGGCGCCGTCGGTGAGGGTAAAGGCCCAGTAGTTGCCGGTGACCAGCAGATACTGGCGAATTTGCGGTGAGAGCCCGGCGAGCATGACTTACTCCTGATCCATCCGGCCCACCATCCGTGCCAGCTCGGCGGTACGGTTGGCGTAGCCCCATTCGTTGTCGTACCAGACGTAGAGCTTGAGCTGGGTGCCGTTGACCACCATGGTGGACAGGGCGTCGACAATGCTGGAGCGAGGGTCCGTCTTGTAGTCGACCGACACCAACGGCCGCTCTTCATAGCCGAGGATGTCCTTGAGCTCACCTTCGGCGGCGGCCCGCAGCATGGCATTCACTTCTTCCGCCGTGGTGGCGCGTTCCAGCTCGAACACGCAGTCGGTGAGCGAGGCGTTGGCCAGTGGTACCCGAATGGCGTGGCCGTTAAGCTTGCCCTCGAGCTCGGGAAAGATATGGGTAATGGCGGTAGCCGACCCTGTGGTGGTGGGGATCAGGCTCAGGCCGCAGGCCCGGGCCCGGCGCAGATCTGCATGGGGGGCATCGAGTATGGTCTGGGTGTTGGTAATGTCGTGCACCGTGGTCATGGAGCCGTGCCGGATCCCCAGTTGCTCGTGGATGACCTTGACCACCGGGGCCAGGCAGTTGGTGGTGCAGGAGGCGGCAGTGACGATCGGGTGCTGTTCCTTGTTATAGAGCTGATGGTTTACCCCCATCACCACATTGAGCACGCCTTCTTCCTTCACCGGCGCCGTGACCACCACCCGCTTCACCCCCTGATCCAGATAGGCCTGGAGCAAGGCGGTCGTCTTCATCTTGCCGGAGGCCTCGATCACCAGGTCGCAGCCGGACCAGTCGGTGTCTGCAATGGCGCTGTTGCGGGTGCAGGCGATGCGTTGGCTGCCAATCAGTATCTCATTGTCCTCGGCTAGCGCTTCATGTTGCCAGCGGCCGTGTACCGAGTCGAAATTGAGCAGGTGGGCCAGGGTGGCGGCATCACCGGCCGGATCGTTGATCTGCACGAATTCCATGTCGGTCCAGTTCCAGGCGGCGCGCAGCGCCAGTC
>JBFGZI010000262.1:0-3689 GCA_041586855.1 Oceanisphaera sp.
AGCAGGCGGCATCCACCCCATCCGATCGAGAAGACGAGTCCTAATGGCGTTTACAATCAGCAGCTCACCCCATGATCGCGCCCCGCTCGACACCGCCACCCTGATGCGGCGGGTCTGTTACTGCCTGATACCGGGCATTCTTGCCCAGGGCTGGTTTTTCGGCTGGGGCAGCCTGATACAAATCGTGCTGGCGGTGCTCACCGCCTACGGCGCCGAGGCCCTGGTGCTGGCCCTGCGCGGCCGTCGTCTAAGCCAGATCAGGGATAACTCGGCGCTACTGACCGCCCTGCTGATCGGCATAGCGTTACCGTCGCTGGCACCCTGGTGGCTGGTGGTGATCGGCACCGCCTTTGCCATTATCGTGGCCAAGCAGCTTTATGGCGGCATAGGACAGAACCTGTTCAATCCGGCCATGGTTGCCTATGTGCTGCTGCTGGTGTCCTTTCCGCTGCACATGACCAGCTGGCTACCGCCGCTGGAACTGCAACTGTATCCGGTCACCTTCGCCGACAGCCTGTCCGCCATTTTCACCGGCTTTACCCTGGACGGCTTCAGCCCGCATCAGCTGCGCGAGCTGGCCGACGGTACCACCATGGCCACTCCGCTCGACACCCTCAAGACCGGTTTTACCCAGGGCCATACCGGCAGCGAAATGCTGGCCAACCCGGTATTCGGCGGTCTGGCCGGCATCGGCTGGCAGTGGGTCAACCTGGCCTATCTGGCCGGGGGCCTGATGCTGCTGCGACTCAAGCTGATCAGCTGGCCCATTCCGGTGGCCATTATCGGCAGCCTGCTGGTATTCAGCCTGGTTGGCTTTATGATTGCCCCGGACGGTACCGCCAGCCCCATGATGCACCTGCTGTCGGGCGCCACCATGATCGGTGCCTTCTTTATCGCCACCGATCCGGTATCGGCCTCGACCACCTTCCGCGGCCGCCTGATCTACGGCGTGCTGATCGGCCTGCTGATTTACCTGATCCGTACCTTCGGCGGTTACCCGGATGCGGTGGCCTTCGCGGTGCTGCTGGCCAACATGACGGTGCCGATGATCGATGCGCTGACCAAACCCACTACTTATGGAGCGGCCCGCTGATGCTGGAGATGATGCGCAAGAACGGGCTGACACTGGCGCTGTTCGCCCTCGGCTGCACCGCCTTCGTGGCCTTTACCCACAGCCTGACCAGAGACACCATCATAGAACAGGAACAGGCCCAGCTGCTGCGGGTACTGAACGAACTGCTGCCTGCCGAGAGTCACGACGAACCCCTGTTCGATCACTGTGTGATGCTGAGCAACGAGCAGTTTCTGGGTACCCGTGATGCTCTGCCCATGTTTACCGCCGTGAAAGACGGCCAACCGCAAAGTTACGCCATCGAGACCGTGGCGCCCGACGGCTACAGCGGCGAGATAAAGCTGGTGGTCGGCGTCAAGGTAGACGGTACCCTGAACGGAGTGCGGGTACTCAACCATAATGAAACCCCAGGCCTGGGTGACAAGATAGAACTGAAAAAGTCGCCCTGGATGTTGGACTTCAACGGCCAGTCGCTGCAGGGTGAAGAAGACGCCCGCTGGGCGGTACGCAGCGACGGCGGTCAGTTCGACGCCTTTACCGGTGCCACCATTACCCCCAGAGCCGTGGTCAAGGCGGTGCGCAAGGTGCTGCTGCTGGTTAACCAGCAACCCCAGCTGCTGACTCAGGCCCCGTCTTGTGGAGAATCCCTGTGAACGAACAACACAAAGATATTATTCGCCAGGGCCTGTGGACCAATAACCCGGCCCTGGTGCAAATTCTCGGCCTCTGTCCGGTACTGGCGGTCACCAGTACCCTGACCAACGCCATGGGGCTGGGCATCGCCACCATGCTGGTGTTGATTGGCTCCAACTTCACCGTTTCCCTGGTGCGCCAGTGGGTGCCAAATGAGGTGCGTATTCCCATTTATGTGATGATCATCGCCAGCCTGGTGACCTGCGTGCAGCTGCTGATGAACGCCTATACCTACGGGCTTTATCAGTCACTCGGCATCTTTATTCCGCTGATCGTCACCAACTGCGTGATCATCGGCCGGGCCGAAGCCTTCGCCTCCAAAACCTCGCCGGGGCTGGCGGCGCTCGACGGCCTCATGATGGGGCTGGGCTTCACCGCCGTGCTGCTGGTACTGGGCGGCCTGCGCGAACTGCTGGGCCAGGGCACCCTGTTCGACGGCGCCGAGCTGCTGCTGGGCGACTGGGCGGCCAGCCTGCGCATCGACGTGCTGCACCTGGATAACGGCTTTCTGTTGGCGATACTGCCCCCCGGCGCCTTTATCGGCCTGGGCCTGATGATCGCCGCCAAAAACTGGCTGGACGGCCGGCTGGCGGCCCGTCAGGCGCCGGCGCCCAAGACCGAAGTTACCCGAGCGCGAGTCACTTCATTATGAACATGGAAAAACGCCGCCAGATCCTGGAGCGGTTGCGGGCGGAAAACCCGCACCCCACCACAGAGCTGAATTTTCGCAATCCGTTCGAGCTGCTGATTGCCGTGCTGCTGTCGGCCCAGGCCACGGACGTGAGCGTGAACAAGGCCACCATAGGCCTCTTTGCCGCCGGCCCCACCCCCGCCGACATGCTGTCGCTGGGAGTAGAGGGCGTCAGGGAACACATCAAGACCATAGGCCTGTTCAACACCAAGGCGGTCAACGTCATCAAGACCTGCGCCATACTGCAGGAACAGCACGGTGGCGAAGTCCCCGAAAACCGGGAAGCATTGGAAGCCCTGCCCGGCGTGGGCCGCAAAACCGCCAACGTGGTGCTTAACACCGCCTTCGGCTGGCCCACCATAGCGGTGGACACCCATATTTTCCGGCTGTCCAACCGTACCCGCTTCGCGCCGGGCAAAAACGTGGACGAAGTGGAGCAGAAGCTGCTGAAATGGGTACCGGCGGAGTTCAAGCAGGATGTGCACCACTGGTTTATCCTGCACGGACGCTACACCTGCATCGCCCGCAAGCCCCGCTGCGGCTCCTGCGTGATTGAAGATTTATGTGAGTTCAAAGAAAAACAATATCCCGATGGCTAGGGTCTGTTGACCTTTCGCGGTGAAATTTTGTTCGAGTTAAACGCGTTTTTATCGCGGCGAGAGGGGTGTAGCCTAGTCATCCTAAGCAAAGCCCTCTCAACAAAGAGAAAAACGCGTTTAGCCGAACCCACAGGGCAGCGCTTGTGGGGTCTTTCTACCGCGTTATCGCTTATTTATGTAGAGTGACTACATGGCATAAGCGATGCCTTGTATCAAGACCCTACAAACTGCTGCAAAAATCATCTCGAAAGGTCAACAGACCCTAAACGCCATAACGGGAAACAACCGACCTTTACATCCACACCACTCTGGGAGTGTTAAACATGCGTATACTGCACACCATGCTGCGCGTCGGCAATCTCGACAAGTCCATCGCCTTCTATACCGATATCATGGGCATGAAACTGCTGCGCACCAGCGAAAATACCGAATACCAGTACACCCTGGCCTTTGTCGGTTACGGCAAGGAAGAAGACGAAGCGGTGCTGGAGCTGACCTATAACTGGGGCACAGAGCAGTATGATCTGGGCAACGCCTATGGCCATATCGCCATTGAAGCCAACGACATCTACGGCATGTGCGAGCAAATCCGCGCCGCCGGCGGCAAGGTCACCCGCGAGCCGGGTCCGGTCAA
>JBFGZI010000263.1:0-3618 GCA_041586855.1 Oceanisphaera sp.
ATCGAAGTCGGCCTTGGTGGCGCCCATCTTCACGGCAACCGCGAAACCTTGCAGGATCTCGTCCATGCCGAAGCCGATGCCGTGAATACCGACGATCTTCTCGTTGTCACCCACACACACCAGCTTCATCTTGCAGGGCTGTCGGTGGCTGGTCACGGCGGTGTACATGGCGGTGAAGGAGGAGGTGTATACCTTCACCTGATCGTCGCCGTGCTTTTCGCGCGCTTCGGGCTCGGTCAGCCCCAGGGTGCCGATGGGCGGATGGCTGAATACCACAGTCGGGATCAGGTCATAGTCCATTTTGGCGTCGGGCTTGTTGTTGAACAACCGCTCGGACAGCTGGCGACCGGCCTTGACCGCCACCGGGGTCAGCTCTACATAGCCGATGTTGTCGCCTACCGCATACACGCCCCTGGCGCTGGTGTTCTGGTACTCGTCCACCTTGATGTAGCCACGCTCATCCACTGCCACGCCGGCGGCGTCCAGGTTCAGGCTCTGGGTCAGCGGGCGGCGGCCGATGGCCCAGATCAGGCAGTCGACTTCGAGTTGCTCGCCGTTCTCCAGATTCAGCAGCAGGCTGCCGTCGGCTTGTTTCTCTACGCTCTTGGGCACGGAATGGGTGTGCAGCTGCGGACCTTCGGTGTTCATCACCTCGACCAGGGTGTCGGTGAGCAGCGGATCGAAGTTGCGCAGCGGGGCGTGCTTGCGTACCAGCAGGTGAGTTTCCGAGCCGAGGGCGTTCATCACCCCGGCCAGCTCTACCGCTATGTAGCCGGCACCCACCACGGCAACGCGCCTGGGCTGTTCGTTCAACTCGAAGAAGCCGTTGGAGTCGATGCCGTGCTCGGCACCGGGAATGTGCGGGATGATGGGCTCGCCGCCGGTGGCGATAAGGATGTGGTCGGCGGTGATCTCTTCACCATTTACCTCGAGGGTGTGGGCATCCTTGAAGCGGCCGAAGCCCTTGATCACCGTGATCTTGTTGTTGCCCAGCACCCGGTCGTAAGACTGGTGAATGCGACCGATATAGGCCTGACGGCTTTCGACCAGTCTGGCCCAGTCGTGGCCCTTGAGTTCGACATCGAAGCCGTAATCGGCGGCATAAAGCTTGACCGCATCGGCAATCTGGGCGCCGTGCCACATCACTTTCTTGGGCACACAGCCCACGTTGACGCAGGTGCCGCCCAAGTCTTTGGCTTCAATCAAGGCTACTTTTTTACCGTGCATGGCGGCGCGGTTGGCGGAGGCGATGCCGCCGCTGCCGCCGCCGATGGCGATATAGTCGAAATGCTGTGCCATATGTCTGCTCCCTGGATGAGTGGGGTCGATTAATGCTGTCGGTCGATTGTACACCAAGTTTCACCGCAGAAGGCGGTCACTTAATAGCCGGTTCGATGCCCAATAGGGCGCTGAATGCATGAAAAGCTTGAACATTGTCGCCAGTATCACCATGTTAGGGGTATTCCCTCGATTGCCGGTGGGCAAGTCGACGGCCAAAACGATTAAGAGGTACAGGACATGACGAATCCGCTACTGACCATGGACGGCCTGCCGCCATTCAGCCAGATCAAACCGGAACAGGTAAAGCCAGCGGTGGAGCACGCCATTGCCGACTGCAAGAGGCGGGTCGACACCGTGCTGGCCTGCGGTGAAGAAGTCTTCACCTGGGATAACCTGGTGGCACCGCTGGAAGAAGTGAACGATCGCCTCGGGCGCATCTGGTCGCCGGTCAGCCACCTCAACAGCGTGTTGAACAGCGACGAGCTGCGTCAGGCCTATGAGTCCTGTCTGCCGTTGCTGTCCGAATATCACACCTGGATGGGCCAGCACGAGGGCCTGTTCGAGGCTTATCAGAGCCTGGCGGATCGGGACAGCTTCAAGAAGCTGAGCCTGGCCCAGCAAAAGGAAGTGAACAACACCCTGCGTGATTTCCGCCTGTCCGGTATCGCGCTGGAAGCGTCGCAAAAGCAGCGTTTTGGTGCCATCAAGTCCCGACTGTCGGATCTGGCGTCCAGCTTCTCCAACCGGGTGCTAGATGCCACCCAGGCCTGGACCAGGCAGATTACCGACCAAAGCCAGCTGGCCGGCCTGCCCGAGTCGGCGCTGGCGGCGGCCAAGGCTCAGGCCGAGGCCCGCGAGCTGGACGGCTGGCTCTTCACCCTGGATATTCCCTCTTATCTGCCGGTGATGATGTACGCCGACGATGCCGCCCTGCGTGAAGAGCTGTATCGCGCCTACTGCACCCGGGCGTCGGATCAGGGCCCCAATGCCGGCGAGTTCGACAACACCGCCATTATCGAAGAAACCCTGGCGCTGAAGCAGGAGCTGGCCACCCTGCTGGGTTATGAAAACTATGCCCAGCTGTCTCTGACCACCAAGATGGCCGAGAACGAACAGCAGGTGCTGGACTTCCTCGACCAGCTGGCCGAGCGTTCTTATCCCCAGGGCCAGGCCGAATTGGCCGAGCTGGCGGAGTTTGCCCGTGAACATCATGGCGTAGAGCAGCTCAATGCCTGGGACGTCACCTATTACGGCGAAAAGCTCAAACAGCATAAATACACCATTTCCGACGAAGAGCTGCGGCCTTACTTCCCCGAGCACAAGGTCATACACGGCCTGTTCGAGACCGTGAAGCGCTTGTTCGGCGTCAAGGTGGTAGAGCGTTTCGGGGTGGAAGAGTGGCATCCGGACGTGCGCTTCTTCGATATTTTCGGTGAAGACGGCGAACTGCGCGGCAGCTTCTATCTGGACCTGTACGCCCGAGCCAACAAGCGCGGCGGTGCCTGGATGGATGACTGCATCGGTCGTCGCTATCGGGAAGACGGCAGCCTGCAAAAGCCGGTGGCCTACCTTACCTGCAACTTTAACGGCCCCGTGGGCGATACCCCGGCGCTCTTTACCCACAACGAAGTCGAGACCCTGTTCCACGAATTCGGCCATGGCATTCACCACATGCTGACCAAGGTGGACGTGGCCGGGGTGGCCGGCATCAACGGCGTCGCCTGGGATGCGGTGGAGCTGCCCAGCCAGTTCCTGGAAAACTGGTGCTGGCAGCCGGAGGCACTGGCCTTTATTTCCGGTCATTATGAAACCGGCGAGCCGCTGCCGGCGGATATGCTGGAGCGGATGCTGGCGGCACGCAACTTCCATTCGGCGCTGATGATGCTGCGTCAGCTGGAGTTCGCCCTGTTCGATTTCCGCCTGCACATGGCGACCGACGCCAGCCAGCCGGGCCGGGTACAGGAAATACTGAACCAGGTGCGCGAGACCGTATCGGTACTGCCGCCACCGGCGTTCAACCGTTTTCAGCACAGCTTCGCCCATATCTTTGCCGGCGGCTATGCGGCGGGTTACTACAGCTACAAGTGGGCCGAGGTGCTGTCGAGCGACGCCTTCTCCCGTTTCGAGGAAGAAGGGGTCTTCTCGGCCAAAACCGGGCGTGACTTCCTGCATGCCATTCTGGAGCAGGGCGGGTCCAAGGAGCCGATGGAGCTGTTCAAGCAGTTCCGCGGCCGGGAGCCGAAAATCGACGCCCTGTTGCGGCATTCGGGCATTACCGCCTGAAGATGAAGACGGGCCGAACACAGGCTCGTCCTCTGTCGTATACTTGACGACAAT
>JBFGZI010000264.1:0-3577 GCA_041586855.1 Oceanisphaera sp.
CGTTTTCGGGACAAGACCTATCCCGGTGGCGTGGCCTTCTTTGCGGAATATGCCCAGCTTCTCAACCGCAGCGATTATGACATTAACGGTCTGATGGTGGGCCTGAGCTGGCATTTCTGAACTGCAACCGCGTTAGTATCAAGGGGCCTCAAGGGCCCTTTTTTGATCCCCCTGCATCGGGCAGCTGGTCTTCTAGAGCACCGAGTTGTCCGCAGGAGTACCAACAGGCGACGCCGGAGCATCAAGGAGGACAAAGGGATCTGCTCCACCGACCATCACATGACAGGGCCAACAAAGGCTCCTGCAATGTTGGCATTCCCGCCGTCCTTGGCGGTCAGATGTCATGTGCTGAGCGTCACAGGGAGGTGCTCGAGCGGGTCGGCGGAGCGGGCCCTTTGTTCGGGATTGATATGACAATTGAATAGATCGATTGCTTCATGGGATTGGTATCAATCGGGAAAGGCCAGGTCGGGTAAAAACAGCGCAATATCCGGGAAGGCAATAATCAGCCCGGCGGCGGCCACCAGCATGAAAATAAAGGGCGGAGTGCCGCGGATCACGTCCATATAAGGCCGTTTGAATATGGCAATGGCGGTGAAGATATCGCAGCCGAACGGCGGTGTGGCCGAGCCGATGGCCACCTGTAGGGTAATGAGCACCCCTACCAGCACCGGATCCAGCCCGGTGGCCTGAATGGCCGGGGCGAAGATGGGCGTCAGCACCAGGATGACGACGATGGGATCCACAAACATGCAGGCGATAAAGAAGGCCACACAGATGGCAATCAGCACCCCGACCGGGCCGGCTTCGTTGACGCCGACCGACTCCAGAATGGCCTGAGGTACCTGGGCGAACGACAGAATCCAGGAAAAGCCGTTGCCGACCGCCACCAGAATAAAGACCACGGCGGTGATAAGGCCCGTGGACTTGGCGATGCGATAGATCTCCGCAAGTTTGAGCGAGCGAAACACCACAAATTCCAGCAGGAAGGCATAAAGCACGCAGACCGCCGCGGCCTCCGTAGGGCTGAAGATACCGCCATAGATGCCGCCGACGATGATCACCGGAAAAAACAGCGGCCACAGTGCCATCCGGACCGCGACCAAACGTTCCGACCAGCTGGCTTTCGGCTCCGTGGGGACCTGGTGCTTATGAGCGTAATAGAGGCAATAGAGCGAAAACATCACCAAGATCAGCAGCCCGGGCCCGATACCGGCGATAAACAGCTCGGCGATGGAGGTTTCGGAGATGACCCCGTAGATGATCATGCCGATGCTGGGCGGGATCAGAAAGGCGATGTCGCTGGCATTGATGATCAGCGCCAGGGTAAAGGAGTCGGAATAACCGGCCTTGAGCATTTTCGGGCGTAGTGGCGAGCCCACCGCCACTACCGTGGCCTGGGTGGAGCCGGACACGGCGCCGAACAGGGTGCAGGAGGTGGCGGTGCTGATGGCAAGCCCCCCCTTGATGTGTCCGATGAAAGCCATGACCATGTTGATCAATCGGTCGGCGGAGTGGCCGCGGGTCATGATGTCGGCGGCGAGAATAAACATGGGCACCGCAATCAGCGAGGCCGGCCGAATGCCGGCCATCATCTGCTGAATAAAGGTGCCCATCTGGCCGAAGCCGTCGAACATCATCACAAAGCCAACCACGGAAGCGGTGATCAGCGGGATCATCATGGGAAAACCCAGCAGCAGCAGCCCAATCATGATGGCCATTAACAGCGTTGCCATGGTTTATGCCTTTTTTATGGTTATTGACGCCAGGCGTGAGATTGCCGCCTGGAATTAAACTTTTGTTTCGGTATGAGTTTCGGTATGGGTCTCGGCATCGCTGTAGCCATCTTCCACCCCGGTGGAGAGATAGACGCCATCGCTGGTCAGGTTTCTGACGGCGGTCAGCAGATACTGAATGCCGGTGACGGCGAAGCCCACGGGCGCCCAGATGTAAATCCACCAGATCTCGATGCCCAGCGCCGGCAGAATACGGCCACGACTGTGGAGGGTGTCGATATAGCCGTAGGCGTGGTAGCTGAGAAAAAACATCATCAGGGCGGTAAAGAGCGCGATGAGGATCATCAGCACCTTTCTCGCCGTGGCGGGTAGCGAATCATAGAGCGCCGACATGCGAATATGGCGACCATGACGGGCGGCATAGCCGAGGCCGGCGAAGGTGATTAAGATAATCAGAATCCGGTTGATTTCGCCGGAGAAGAAGAAGCCCTCGTTGAAGGCAAAGCGGGCGATGACATTGGCGCAGGTGTTGATGGCCATCAGCAGCACACCGGACGCCAGCATCACGGCCTCGAAGCGGGCAATCCACTCGTCGATCACGCCCAGAAAACCGGGCAGGCCAGAGTGATAGGAAGTGGTGTCATCTTCTAGTTCAGGGGGGTACTCAGACATTTTGTGCTCAGACATGTTGTGCTCCGGAGCGGCCCCGCCCCCTTGGCCAAAACGTTGGGGGTGGGGATTAACGTCAGGCCCCACTGACATGGCGCAGTGGGGCCCTTGGCCAGGTGTCAGTTGGTTTGCAGGCTCTCAAGATCCTGCTTGAACTGGTTCAGCAGCGCCTTGCCGCCGTCTCCGGTCATGTCGATAAACTTGTCTTCCACCTGAGGGGCACGGGCCTTGAAGGCGGCAATCTGAGTGTCGTTCAGACGAGTGACCGTGACCTTTTTGCTGTTGTTGGTGATTTTTTCCAGCGAGCGGTCGGCGAGGCCATCGATGTGCTCGATGATTTCCTCGAAGGCGTGGTCGGCGGCCTTCTGTACCAGCTGCTGATCTTCATCGGACAGACCCTGGTAGAAGTCCTGATTCGCCATCATGGCGGTGGTAAACCAGCCGTGACCGGTGAAAATCAGGTTGGGAGAAACTTCGTAGAGGCCGCCGGACTCGATCCAGAATATCGGGTTTTCCTGGCCCTGAATCATGTTGGTCTGCAGGGCGCCATAGACCTCACCCCAGGGTAGGGGGGTCGGGGTGGCGCCGAAGGCGGAATAGGTTTCCGACAGCAGTGGGTTGGTCATGACCCGAATTTTCTTGTTGTTCAGCTCTTCCGGCGTGGTGGCTTTTTCATCCAGGGTGATGACCATTTCGCCTTCGGGATACATTTTCAGCAGTTCCAGACCTTTTTGCGCATAAAGCTTGGGAAAATCCTGGCTGATGGCCTTGCTCTCGCGAAAAAAGCTCACCACCGTCTTCATGTCGGTGGGCATCAGGTAGGGAATGAAGAAAATCTGGGCTTCGGGGATCAGGGCGCCGGTAAAGCCGGGAGACTGGTTGACGAAGTTGAGAATACCGGCCTGGGTTTGCTCCATGATGTCATCGGATTCACCCAGCTCGCCAAAGCGGTAAATCTGCAGGCTATGATCCGAGTGCGCTTCAATGTATTCCTTGAACTTGTGCGCGTATACGTCCTGTACGTCGCCTTCGTATTCTTCGTGGGCATAGCGCCAGTTGTCGGCCTGGGCGGCGGTACAGGTGAACAGCGCCAGCGCCGACAGTCCGGTCACCAGCTTGAGTCCTTTTTGCTTGTTCATTCCGTGCTCTCCTTCGTTTCGGGCTCTAACCTC
>JBFGZI010000265.1:0-3564 GCA_041586855.1 Oceanisphaera sp.
CTGTGCTCAACCAAGGAGGGCAAAGGGATCTGCTCCACCGACTATCACATGACAGGGCCAACAAAAGCTCCTGCAATGTTGGCACTCCCGCCGTCCATGGCGGTCGGACGTCATGTGCTGAGCGGCACAAGGAGGTGCTTGAGCGAGTCGGTGGAGCGGCCCTTTGTCCGACCTTTGCAGAGCAACCAAATAGATCAGCTATTTAATCTGTTTGGTATGACTAAGAAACAGGCAGTCAGTGGTAAGCAGATCATTTGTTTGATGGGGTTGGTATTAATTTGGTTTTGCCTTCCATGCCCGACCACTTCTAGAATAACCCTCTCCTCCTCATACAGACACCGATATGACCAAGCTTACGACTATCAAATCAACCAAGAAATCTGCCAAAAAAGCACCCGGTGATCAGTTTCAGCGGCTCTGGGAAAAGATCGAAAAACAGAAAACTCGTCTGGCAGGCCAGGAGAAGCGAGTTCGCAAGATAGTGGATCGCTTCAATGCCGAGATACTGCCCCTGGAACGGGAACAGGCCAGAACCCAGTATCAGCTGATCGAGCGGCTGTTGACCTTTTTCTCCCGCAAATCCCTGACTCAGTGGCAAAGGGATGATCTATTCCACTGGATCCAGGATGAGCTGGGCATGCTGTCCACCAATCCCTTTATCGAAGACGGACTGAACCCGTCTCAACTGCTCATCCGCGCCGAGGAGCTGCTCAAGCAATTCTATCCTCAACCCGAAGCCCCCGCGCTATCGCAGTCCGAACGCGAGAATATCAAGAATGATATATACCAGGAGCTGGGCCTGGAGATAGACGATGAGGAAGTCGAGCTGTTCATGAACAGTCCAACCGAATTCATGCAGCGAATGATGGAGAAAATGCAGGCAGACGACCAGGACTGGCCGGAAGACGACGATGAAGAAGCAGAGGAACTCTTCGGTACCAAAGAAGCAAGAGGCGTCGACGGCCAGACGGCGGGCAAGACCCTTATCCATCGTCTTTACAAGCAGCTGGCGAAACGACTGCATCCGGATCTGGAGCAGGATGCCACCCTTAAGACCGTCAGGCATGAACAAATGCAGCAACTGCTGGCGGCCAGAAAGGAAAACGATATTTACACCCTGATCGAACTGCACCGGCAGCACTTCGATACCGATGCGCTGGGCCAGCTGAAGAAGCAGGATCTGGACGACATCAATGAACTGTTGCGTCGGCAGCTGCGCGATCTGGAACGGCAATATGAACAGGTATTCATGAAAGACAGCATGGAATCAACCATCTGGAACCGCTTCCGGAATGTGGGCAGGATATCCAGCGACCAAAACTTCGCCGAACACACTCAGGCGCTCAAGGCCGATATCAAGCGTAACAACAAGCTGCTCAAGCAACTGAAAACACTGAAGGATCTGAAGCAACTGCAGGAAGACAGGATCTACGAATAGCTAAACGGTGAGATGTGAATCGTGAGGGGAAAGGCCTATCACACCGAATTGGCAGGCTTGGGGTTTTCCCCTCACTCCTCACGCTTTACTCCTCACTATAAGGTCACATCCGACAGGGGCACACAGCAGCAGGTCAGGATAATTCCTGCCGCTCGCTCCGCTGCCGATAATGCCGGCGCCTCGGGCTGATCCACCTCTCCGGATGTGAGGGTCTGCTTGCAGCTGCCGCAGATGCCGGCCCGACAGGACCAGGGCAGGTTCATGCCCTGGCCTTCCGCCTGGGTCAGTAGGTCCTGTTGGTTATTGCCGACGAACTCGTGCTCGCCGATACGAATATTCACACTCAGTGTTTCACGTGAAACAGTCTCGGTTTGCGGACTGGCGAAATACTCCTGCTGCAGCATGCCCACCGGCACACCCAGCGCCAGCAGCCAGCTGCGGGCCTGCTGCATGAAACCAGCGGGGCCACAAAGATAAACCCGGCGTTGCTGCAAGGCCGTCACCGCCGCCAGCTGGGCCAGGGTCAGGCGACCTCCCTCGCCTCGCTCCGGCCGGGTCAGCACAAATTCAAGCCGCAGGCCCGGATGTTCGGCGGCCAGCTGTTCCAGTTCGGCGCGGGCGGGAATATCTGCCTCGGTTCGGCAGACATGGATAAACACCAGATCCTGCAGTTGCTTCCTGTCTGCCAGCGCCCGCACCATGGACAGCATGGGAGTGACACCGGAGCCGGCCGACAGCAACAGGTAAGGATTCGCCGGTTTGAGGATGAAGTCACCGGCCGGTGCGTGCGCCAGCAACTCGCTGCCCGGCTGCAATGTATCCGCCAGCCAGTTGGATACACGGCCGTCGGGCTGGCGTTTCACGCTGATGCCGTAGCGGCCCGGCCGGGTCGGGCTGGAACTCAGGCTGTAATAACGTAAATGACGCTGTCCGTTTATATCCAGCGCCACCGGCAGGTGCTGACCCGGCTGGTAATCGGCCAGTGGCTTGCCGTCCGCCGCCTCCAGCCAGTAGGTATCCAGGTCCCGTGCCAGGGGCTCGCGCGCCACACAGCGCAGCGACCGCCGCCTGGGCGCCGTGTCCGGATAGATAGGCGCGCTGGTGTATTCCAGCACCTCGACCTTGTCACCCAGGCGGATTTCACCTTCATTAAGCGCGATCAGGTTTTGTCCGAAATAGACCTCGCCGTCCTCTCCCCTGCGGTAACGCAGCAGCGTCGCCAGCGGCTCCTTCATGCGATTGAAGTCTTCTGTACCCGGCTCTATGGTGGTCATCACGCAACGACTACAGGGTTTGGCCACCTGAAATTCGACTTCACCGATGCGAATGAGCCGCCAGCCGTCCTCTTCGAAGGGCCGGGTACCGGTCACCACCAGATTGGTGCGAAATTGGGACATCTCCAACCGGGCATCGGCGCGGAGGTTGAGATCGGTGAGCGAGGCTTCGGAGATCAGCAGCAGTGGATAGCCATCGGCAAAACTGACAGCTGTACCCAGCTTGTCTCGGTAACGGCCGGACTCTTCGCCCAGCCACAACAGCTGAACCTGTTGTTCCAGGATCCGGCTGAACCAGGCGTCATATTCGGGGTCTGTACTCCAGGCGGTAAACCGGTCGTCCCATACAGAGGTGGTGACCGGTTGCAGCCTAAACTGCCGGTGGCGCAGGGCCAGCCGCTCATCCCCATATTGCAGGTCCAGCCCACCGGCCACCGGCTTCACCACTATGGATTGCATTCGCGGGTGGGTACGGGCGGTGACGAAGCTGCCATCGGGTCTGGCCAGCATGTAGCGGCGATCCCCGGTGAGCCCCTCGCGGGAAACCCGGGCTTCGCCGAGCACCAGCCCTGCTGTCGACTTGATCGGATAAATATTCAGCCCCGTGATCACCGCCATATTATTTCACCTTGCTCACTAGTATCAGTTTACAACAGCAGCCCAACGGGTAAGGTTTGGCGCATACTGCCACTTTCATCGTAATTACGGAGTAGAAATGACTATCGAACGTCAGCAGATTGGCCAGCGCATGAGCCGCATCGTCAAGCACAAGGGCACCATCTATCTGTGCGGCCAGGTCTGCAAGGATGCCACCAAGGACATAACCGAGCAAACCATGACCATGCTGGACAA
>JBFGZI010000266.1:0-3547 GCA_041586855.1 Oceanisphaera sp.
GAGTTTGCCGCCTGGCGCACTGATTTTCGCCGCCGCGCCCTGGCAAAGGGCATCAAACCGGCGGTGTTCGACAGCGCCTTCAAGGGGGTGTCGCTCAGCCCGCAGGTGATCAAGCTGGACGGTGGTCAGGCCGAGTTTACCCGACAGATCTGGGATTATCTGGACACCGCCACCTCGGCGACCCGCGTCAGCACAGGTCGCCAGAAATGGGAAAAACTAAAGCCCACACTTCAGGCCATCGAAAAACGCTATGGCGTGGACGCCAAGGTAGTAATGTCTGTCTGGGGCATGGAAACCAACTACGGCTCTTTTCGCGGCAACACCAGCACCATAGAAGGGCTGGCCACCCTGGCCTTCGAAGGCCGTCGGCGCACCTTTGCCGAGGCACAGCTGATCGCGGCATTGCAGATACTGCAGGCGGGGGATGTCAGCCCCGAAAAAATGCGCGGCTCCTGGGCCGGCGCCATGGGTCATACCCAGTTCATGCCTACCAGCTACCTGGAATACGCCCAGGATTTTACCGGCGATGGCAAACGGGATATCTGGTCGGAAGATCCCACCGATGCCCTCGCCTCCACCGCAGCTTATCTGTCCCGCTTTGGCTGGCAGCAGGGCGCCCCCTGGGGGCTGGAAATACGACTACCGAGAGGATTCGATTATTCCTCAGCCGATCAGAACAACCTCAAGCCGGTCGCCTACTGGCGCAGCCTGGGCATTACCACCGTTAACGGACAACTGCTACCGGACCATGGCGAGGCCGCCATACTGGTGCCCGCCGGCGCCCAGGGCCCGGCCTTCGCCATCTTCAACAATTTCAAGGTGATCCGCCGCTACAACAACGCCACCTCCTATGCCATGGCGGTAGGACACCTGGGCGACAAACTGGCCGGTGGCAGTGAATTCCGCTCCCCCTGGCCCCGGGATGAACGTGCCCTGAGCCGGGCAGAAAAAGAAGAACTGCAGCGCCGACTGACCGCCCGGGGTTTCGATACCAAAGGGAGCGATGGCGTGATTGGCCCCAACACCATAGACGCCATCCGTGCCTATCAGCAGTCGGTCGGTCAGGTGGCCGACGGTTATGCCAGTGCCTCGTTGCTGAAACAGCTGCGTTAATGGCCGGTCTGGGCTCATTATTGGGCCCAGCCTGTTGAAAATTGTTCATATTTAGCTCAACCCACTGCTTTAAAAGCAGTTTATTGTTACTGAATCAGCAATTTTTTATAACTCATAACCAAATCGATTAACGATTGTGTCGGATCTGCTGCTAGCATCGGTCGCAATCGATATTATTTTCTGTTCACGGAGTCATTATGCTGATTGTGTTATTCAATCTGGCAGTGTTTTTATTGCTGATGCTGCTGCTGGGTAAACTGGCCCGTCGCGGCCAATCCCTCTCCCGCCAGGTACTGACCGGCCTGCTGTTCGGCGTAGCCATCGGCTTCATCATGCAGACGCTGTATGACGCCAACACCATTGCCCGTACCCTGGAGTGGGTCAACGTGGTCGGCGGCGGTTACGTTCGCCTGTTGCAGATGATAGTGATACCGCTGGTGCTGGTGTCCATTCTCGGCGCCGTGTCCCGTCTGCACAACGCCACCTCGCTCGGCAAGATCAGCGCCCTGACCTTGGGTGTACTGCTGTTTACCACCGCCATCTCCGCCCTGGTGGGCGTGTTTGTCACCCACTCTTTCGGACTCAATGCCGCCGATCTGGTGCAGGGTGCCCGCGAACTGGCGCGTGCCGAGCAGCTGGAAGCCCGGGTGGCCAGCGTGGCCAACCTGTCGATGCCGCAATTACTGGTGTCCTTTATTCCCCGTAATCCCTTCGCCGACATGACCGGCGCCAGCCCCACCGCCATCATAGGTGTGGTGATTTTCGCCGTTTTCCTCGGTCTGGCCACCCTGTCGCTGCTGAAAGACGAGCCCGAACTCGGTCGCCGGGTGATCGGCGGCATTGAAGCGCTGCAGGCGCTGGTGATGCGGCTGGTTCGTCTGGTGATGAAGCTGACGCCCTACGGCGTCATGGCGCTGATGACCAAGGTCATCGCCGGATCCAACCTGCAGGACGTCATCAGCCTGGGCGGCTTTTTGCTGGCCTCTTACCTGGCCATCGCCATCATGTTTGTGATCCACGGCCTCTTGCTGACCTTTGTAGGTGTGAACGCCAAACGCTTCTTCACCAAGGTGTGGCCGGTGCTGGCCTTCGCCTTTACCAGCCGTTCCAGCGCCGCCACCATACCGCTGAACGTGCAGGCTCAGACCCGCAAGCTGGGCGTGCCGGAAAGCATCGCCAACTTCTCTGCCTCTTTCGGCGCCACCATAGGTCAGAACGGTTGTGCCGGTATCTACCCGGCCATGCTGGCGGTGATGATAGCCCCCACCATGGGCATCGATGTGCTGGATCCACTGTGGCTGGCCACCCTGGTCGGCGTGATCACCCTCGCCTCCTTCGGCGTGGCCGGTGTGGGCGGCGGTGCTACCTTCGCCGCCCTGATAGTGCTGCCGATCATGGGCATGCCGGTGGCCCTGGCCGCCTTGCTTATCTCCATCGAGCCACTGATCGACATGGCGCGCACCGCACTCAACGTCAACGGCGCCATGACCGCCGGCACCATCAGCAGCAAGCTGCTGGGCCAGACCGACGAAGCGGTATTCAACCAGGATGACGAAGCAGACTCCGCGGTACCCGCCGCCGGTTAAGCTCCACCTTGCCCATATACAACGGCGCCTACGGGCGCCGTTTTTTTCTGCGTAATCATCGGATAAAGGGCCCGCTCCGCCGACTCGCTGTGGATACATCCCTGTACGCTCTCTGTTTCATCCCTGAAACAGAAGGTCGGCTGAGCAGATCCCTTTGTCCTTCTTTCAGCTCCGAGGTCATCTGCCTACAGACAACTCGGTGTACCAAAAGAGGCAACAGAGATCGCCTCCCACGACCGTGACATGCCAGGGCCGGAAAATGCTCCTGCCATTCCGGCATTCCCGCCCTCCCTGGCGGTCAGATGGCATTTCCGAGCCCCCATGGAGGGTTCATGGCGTGTCGAGGGAGGCGGCTGTGTTGCCTCTGGGTCACGGACCCAAAAGATAATCCGCTCCATACCGGGATTGCTATATAGAAGCAACTGATGCAGGCCTACTCAAAAATTTGCTATCATGCGCGCCCTGTAACGTCATGCTCTGCGAGTGTGGCCACGAATATTTGCTTGATACAGCGCACGGCCGGCGCTGGAGGAAACCATGTCTCAGTTTGTTGTTTGTGCCCTCTATAAATTCGTTACTCTGGACAACCACGAAGCACTGCGCGAACCGCTGCAGTCGATGATGGAAGCCGAACAGATCCGCGGCACCCTGCTGCTGGCAAGTGAGGGCATCAACGGCACAGTGGCCGGCTCCCGTGCCGCCATCGACCAGCTCAAAGTCTGGTTCGATGCCGACACCCGTTTCAAGGGTATCGATTACAAGGAGTCCCTCAGCGAAGAGCAGCCCTTCTACCGCACCAAGGTCAAACTGAAAAAGGAAATCGTGACCCTGGGCGTGGAAGGCATAGA
>JBFGZI010000267.1:0-3515 GCA_041586855.1 Oceanisphaera sp.
AACGGGGCAGCCGGCAGCGTCAGCTGGGGCGAAACCAGCGGAGTCTCTTCTTCTGAGGCCGTGACATCCTGTTGCTCGGTTGCGGGCTTCTGTGTGTAGTTGACACCGCTGTCCTGCCACCACCAGTAAACCAGGGATCCCAGCAAACCAAACAGCACCAGCCAGCTGATGCGCTTGAGCCAGTTGTCGCTGGCCTGTTGCCGGGTCTTTCTGGAAAAGCTCTGCATGGGGGCGGCGGCCTTGATTTGCTCGATGCCACTCATGCTGTCGAACGCAGCCAACGCCTGTTGTTCGCTGACTCCCACCACCTTGGCATAGGCTTTTACATAGCCACGCAGAAATGTAAGGGCGACGCCGGCCTTGTATTGATCGTCGTCGATGGACTCAATCACCGCCAGCCTTAGATTAAGACGACGGGCCACTTCGGCCTGGGTCCAGCCCTTGGCCTCTCTGGCCTCACGCAACAGGGCCCCGGGGCCGGCCGTTGTTACTGCTTCTGGTTCAGCCTGGGGCTGCGGGTCTGCTTCGTTAATAGTCATTTGATAGGAATCGCCTGGCCTGTTCTGAATCCGGAAATAACCGTACCAGCTCGGCACCGGCCAGCCGAGCTTGCGCCACACTGCCTTGTGCCTCTGCGGTACGCACTGTTAACCATAAACTCTGTGCACTGGGCTGATGCTCGTCCCGGTAGCGGGCAAGATATTCGAGCGCACCACCCTCATCCCCCTGCTCGGCCAGCAGCTCTGCCGCCCCCAGCAGGGCCTTCGATCTACCCGGGCTGTATTCCAATGCCCGCCTGAAATAGTCGAGTGCGACCTCTGGTTTGCCATGGCGTATGGCGCACATGGCCGCATTTTCATAGCTGTCGGCCACCTGCACATAGCCAGGTGACACTATCGCCCTTCTGAACATGACATCCGCTTCACCGAAACGTTCCCGGCCACACAGAAAAACGCCGTAATTGTTAAGTCCATCGCCATGGTTGGGAGCGAGCCGCAGCACCTGGCGATAACTGTTTTCTGCCTGTTCAAAATCGGACACCGACTGATAAAACCAGGCGCGAGCAAGATGCACATCGGCACTACGAGGATCCTGCGCCAAAGCTCGGTCAAGATTAAACTTGGCCTGCTCCGCATCCCCCCGCCGTAAATAGGCCAAACCAAGATTCATTCGAGTTAAAGCCGCTTCCGACGGCTTGAACATCACTTCCCGAGACTGACGTCCATCAGTCAAATAGGTGGTTTCATGAACACAACCACTCAGGATGGATCCCATCAATAACATCGGCAACAGAGTAACCGTTCGCATTCCCTTTAACACCAATGATTTTTATTCTTAAACCATTGTGACGGATATACTTTGTTCCTGCATCCGTTTTTTCATGGTGCGCTTGGTCCGGTCGATAACATCCCCTACCAGCTGACCACAGGCGGCATCGATATCATCGCCGCGGGTCTTGCGAATGGTGACGGTATTGCCATATTGCATCAGCACCTTGTTGAAGCGATCGATACGGCTGTTGCTCGGTTTCTCGTAGTCGTTGCCCGGGAAGGGATTGAACGGAATCAGGTTGATCTTGCAGGGCAAGTCTTTCAACAGCTCGGCCAGCTCATGGGCATGCTGCATATCGTCATTGACATGATCGAGCAGCACATACTCTATGGTCACCTTGCCGTGGTTGGCATTGGACTTGGAAATGTAGTTGCGCACGCTGTCGAGCAGGGTAGCAATATTGTACTTGTCGTTGATCGGCATTATCTCGGAGCGCAGCTTGTCGTTCGGCGCATGCAGCGAGACCGCCAGGGCCACATCGATCATGTCACCCATCTTGTCCAGCGCCGGTACCACACCGGAGGTAGACAGGGTCACCCGACGCTTGGAGAGGCCGAAACCGTAGTCTTCCAGCATCAGCCGCATCGCCGGCACCACGTTGTTCAGGTTGAGCAGCGGCTCGCCCATGCCCATCATCACCACATTGGTGATCGGCTTGCGGCCGGAGTCACGCACAAAACCCACCCGGCTGGCGGCGCGCCACACCTGGCCGATAATTTCGGACACCTTGAGGTTGCGGTTGAAGCCCTGCTGAGCGGTAGAGCAGAATTTGCAGTCCAGGGCACAGCCGACCTGGGAAGACACGCACAGGGTGGCTCTGTCACCATCAGGAATATAGACGGTTTCCACTTCCTGTCCGCCGACCTGCATGGCCCACTTGATGGTGCCGTCGGCGGATTTTTTCTCGACGCTGATTTCCGGCGCACGGATCTCGGCCAGCTGTTGCAGCTTGCCACGCAGCACCTTGTTGATGTTGGTCATCTGCTCGAAGTCGTCACAACCGAAGTGATAGATCCATTTCATCACTTGATCGGCCCGGAACGGTTTCTCGCCCAGTTCATTAAAGAACGCACGCATGCCGTCACGATCCAGATCCAGCAGGTTTACTTTTGTTTCACTCATCGGTTGCCTCTCGCTTTCTGACCAGAGCCCACAGGGCGCGAAATTGTACAGATTTTAGCATGGGGTTGCCAGTAAATGGCACTATGACCGCTGGCAGGCAAACAAAAAAGGAGCCGAAGCTCCTTTTTATTCACCAGACGTTATCCCTTAGCGGGTACGCGGGCACACTTCTTCATCGCTGAAGAAATAAGCGATTTCGCGCGCGGCAGAAGCGGCGGCATCGGAACCGTGTACGGCGTTTTCGTCGATGCTGTCGGCGTAGTCGGCACGCAAGGTACCGGCCAGCGCGTCGGCCGGGTTGGTGGCGCCCATGATTTCACGGTGACGCAGTACGGCGTTTTCGCCTTCCAGAACCTGAACCATTACCGGGCCGGAAGTCATGAAGCTAACCAGCGCCTTGAAGAAAGGACGCTCGCTGTGCTCGGCGTAGAAACCTTCAGCCTGTTCCTGGCTCAGGTGTACCATTTTGGCGGCAACGATTTTCAGGCCGGCAGTTTCAAAACGGTGATAGATGGCACCGATCAGGTTCTTTGCTACGGCATCAGGCTTGATGATGGAAAAAGTACGTTCGATAGCCATGTGTGTTCCTTAAATAATCAATAGGACAGAATAATCGCGCGGAATTATACGTAAAGCCGGCCCAAGTTAATACCATTGCCGGGTAATTTAATTGCACCCGAAGTTGGCAGCACAAACAGACGACGCTGATGTCTCAGCGAGGGCAAAGGGATCTGCTCAGAGGCAACACAGCCGCCTCCCGCGACGCGCCACTGGTCAATGACACTCACCGTTGCAGCCTGCTGCGAACATTCACCGGATGTTCGGTCAGGCTGCAACCGTTCGTCACGGTGAGGCAAGCTCACCCCCTGGGGGCTCGGAAATGCCGTCTGACCGCCAGGGACGGCGGGAATGCCGGAACGGCAGGAGCATTTTTCGGCCCTGGCATTTCACGGTCGTGGGAGGTCGTCTCTGTTGCCTCTTCCTGAGCTTCGAGTTGCCTGTAGACAGTGCCAACAGATGACTCTGCGGCATCAGGGAGGACAAAGGGATCTGCTCAGCCG
>JBFGZI010000268.1:0-3509 GCA_041586855.1 Oceanisphaera sp.
CCAGGTAAAAAGTTACAAGTTGTTCCCCCTTAGTTCAGTTGGTAGAACGCCGGACTGTTAATCCGTATGTCGCTGGTTCGAGTCCAGCAGGGGGAGCCACTTCCAGGTAAAAAGTTACAAGTTG
The DNA here is from genome assembly GCA_041586855.1 of Oceanisphaera sp. Taxonomy (GTDB): domain Bacteria; phylum Pseudomonadota; class Gammaproteobacteria; order Enterobacterales; family Aeromonadaceae; genus Oceanimonas. The sequence goes on from JBFGZI010000268.1 coordinate 125, forward strand.
TTCCCCCTTAGTTCAGTTGGTAGAACGCCGGACTGTTAATCCGTATGTCGCTGGTTCGAGTCCAGCAGGGGGAGCCATTTTCCTTGTTATTTCAACGATGCTGACTCATGATATGTTCGTAAGCATCGGCTCCTCAAGCTGTTCTCTTATCTACCCTGATGCCCCGTTTTCATAAGGATAATGACTATGCGGGAAATCCGTCCTTTTGGTCAGGCTCTGCTACTGTCAGGCTTTATCATTATCTTGTTAAGCGTCCTGCTTCCCTGGTGGGCCAGCTATCGCGTCCTGCAGTATCAAGAACAACAGATCGATGATCGCCTGGCGCACGTTACCGCCATTGAATCCTCTGCCCTTCTACTGCCCGGCATGGCAGAACTGTCCACTGAGCAACCTCTGGCCGCCGGTAACCCGGCCTGGTGGTTTGGCCAGATGGCCGCCAATCATCAACGGGTCATTGGCCAGACTACGGTATTTTATCGGCTCGATACCGCGCCGGCAACGACGCAGTGGCTACTGCTATCTGCCCCCCTGACGCTGACCTCTCTGCTTATCTTTACCGCTCTGTATCGACGCAGACGTAAAGATGAGGAAGCGAAGAAACACTATTTCAAGTCTCTGCTGCTCGACCCCGAGGTGGGCCATCTCGGCGGCAGTGACCCGATCGAACAGGGAATTATCAGCCTGCATCAGAGTTACAGCAGCCAGATCGAAGAGCTGCAGCAACAACTCGGGGTCGCACAACAGCAAAGCTATCAGGACAGCCTGACCAACCTAGGCAACCGCTATGCCTTTCGTCGTGATCTCGACCTGATGCTGAACGATGAAAACAAACTGGCCACCGCCACCCTGATGCTGGTCCGCGCCAGCACCTTGCAGGAAATCAACTTCCAGCAGGGATTTCAGGCTGGCGATCAATACCTGCAGGATATCGTCAGGCTGATACGCAAAGCCATTTTGCCCGAGCTGGGGGCCAGAGCCTACCGTATCAGCGGCACCGATATCGCCGTCCTGATCAAAGGACAATGTGAGCCGCTGGCCGAGCGCCTCGGTATTCAATTGAACCAGGATCTGTACCATTATCAGCATATACACGAGCTGAATTGTGCCGCCTATATCGGCTTCACCCAACTGCTGCCGGGACATTCACCGGAACAAGTGCTGAGCAGAGCCGACCTGGCATTAGCCCAATCCCAGGGCAAGGAGCCCAATAGCTGGAGTCTGGTGCTGAAGCACAATGACGATGATGTGATGAGTGAAAGCGAGTGGCGTCAGCGGCTGCAAAGCATACTGGCCGATGACAAGATTCAGTTGCAGGTACAACCTGCCCACATCCGCAAACAGTCCATGTCCGGCTATAACGAAATCTTCACCCGTTTTCCCAATGAACACGGCGGCACCTACCCGGCCACCATCGTATTTTCCATGCTGCAGCGGTTGAACATGTCGATGTTGTTTGAACAGAAGATCATCGAAATGATTCTGCATCAAATAGAACAAAAAATGCTACCCGGACAGCGCTGGGCAGTCAATCTGACACCGGCCAGCTTGCAGCAGAACTCATTTTTTATCTGGCTGGAGCGTGTATTAATGCGCAAAAGAGAGGTAAGCGCCAGCCTGGTGTTTGAGCTTGATGAACAGGTACTTCAGCACCAACGGTTAACCGGTAAGCGATTGCTGGACATGATCCGTCGTTGTGGCGCCCGTTCGGCGGTCAGTCGTTTCGGCCAGGGTTACGGTTCTTTTCAATTGTTGAGAGAGATAAAACCCGACTATATCAAGCTGGACGGTCAGCTGGTAAGAGAGCTGGAAGAAGACAGCACCAGCCAGCAATTTGTGCGCATGGTAGTCGACCTGGCGCAACGCATGGGCTGTCATGTTATTGCCGAAGGGGTAGAAACGGTAGAGCAAAAACAGTTACTGGAGTCCATGCATGTCGATGGTATCCAGGGTTATCTGGTGGCGAAACCCGGTGATTTCGCCATCTTCAAGGGGCCGGTGATTTAAAGCGGATCAGTTGATTGATGAGCTCGCCCAGGTGACGATAACGCTTTATTTCGTCCGGATTGTAGCGCGTCGACATGGTCGCCGGGCTGTGGCGGTGTTTAAGGTAACGCATAATCTGCAGACGATTGAAACCACCTACCCGATAAACCAGATCCAGCAGCGTTTTCAGTTGTTCCGAGTCCAGTCCGCAGAGTTCGGCATATCCGGATTCAAGTGGGCTATGAATGCTCACCCCAACCTGACTAAGGCTCCCCTCCTCCTGCAGGTATTCAAGCCATTGTTCTACATACATCGGCTTGGTTCCCGCCAACAGCTCGAAAAATCCCTTTCCGGAACGACAACCTGATAACAGCAACACCGCAAGCTGATCGCTATTACAGCTAAAATCGACCTCGCCCTGCTCACTCCAGTCGAGTGCCTGGATACGAATTTCAGCCTGCCCGCCCCGCGCATCTTGCACCTTGAAAATAAACACACCGCCTCCATTTTTGTCACAAACACCCATCTTGGCGTAATCTCCACCACGAGTCAAAAGTCAGGCTTCACAGCCCCCGCATATGAGTGTAAGGTCTGCCCCTCAGCCATATACCCGTTAATAGTAAGCAAGGAGTCACCGTCATGCACAATAAGGAAGTGACCTATAATATTTCTGAATTGGCCGACGAGTTCGATATTACTCCCCGTACCCTGCGCCACTATGAAGAACTGGGGCTGCTGACCCCGAGACGCAAAGGCAACTCACGCATATACAGTCACAAGGACAGGATCAGACTGGCACTCACCATTCGCGGTAAGCGTCTGGGCTTCAGCCTGGCAGAAATGCGGGAACTGTTCGAACTCTACGATGCCGAGCACCGCTCCCGCCCTCAGTTGCACTCCATGGTCGCCATGATCGCAGAAAAACGAGCCAGCCTGCGTCAGCAGCAGGAAGATATAGTGAAGGTGCTCGCCGAGCTGGACGCCGCCGATATCAAGGCTCGCGAAACCCTGGAGAACATGAAGCACCATTAACAAATAGCGATAAGCCTGTCTCTTAGTCACAAGTTTTTGTTGATTTCTGGTGACGGGTGACCGTAGAAAATCGGACAAAGGGCACTACTCCGCCGACACGCCGTAAACCCCTCCCTAGGGGCTCAGCCACGCCATCCCTGCCGCGGATGGTCGGCTGAGCAGACACCCTTTGCCCTCCTTCTGCAGCGGAGGGGTCTGTCTGTCGTGCTCACCGACGACTCGGAGCCTAAAAAGAGGCGGCTGGGATAGCCTCAGCCGACCATCACATGACAGGACGTCATGTGCTGAGCGTCGCAGGGATGCGGTTTATACCAATCTAAATAAAAATATGATCTATTTCAAAGCTGGACACGAGAGGAAACAGAGACAC
>JBFGZI010000269.1:0-3489 GCA_041586855.1 Oceanisphaera sp.
GCCGCCTCGCTCTGGCCCTTGGGAATGGCCTGCAGGCCGCCCCGCACCACTTCCGCCATGTAGGCAGACTGAAAGAAGATGATGCCGATCATGGCCCGGACCAGCTTGTCGAGGGACAGTTCTTCGGGCACGAACAGCGGCAGCATCACCGACGACATGAATAGTACTGTGATCAGCGGCACCCCACGCCAGAACTCGATAAACACCACCGACAGGCTGCGTACTATCGGCATCTGCGAACGTCGGCCCAGGGCCAGCAGGGTGCCGATGGGCAGGGCCGCGATAATGCCGACGATGGCCAGGATCAGCGTCAGAGTCAGGCCGCCCCACTGATGAGTGGGTACCACCGTCAAGCCGAACCAGCCGCCGTAGAGCAGCATGTAGGCGATAAAGGGAAACACCAGCACCAGAAAAGGGGCCAGCCACATCTTGGCGGGCATTCTGGGTAACGCCAGCCACAGCAACTGGAGCACAAACAGTACAAAGGTCAGGTTGATGCGCCAGATCTCGTCCGAGGGATAAAACCCATAGGTGAACTGCTGCAGCCGGTTGCCGATAAACACCCAACAGGCGCCGCCGCTGACACAGGCCTCGCGGCTGCTACCCACCCAGTCGGCCCTGAGCAGAGCCCAGTCGATGGTCGGTACCAGCAGCAGATACAGCACATAGAGCCCGATAAGGGTGGCTATGCTGTTGAGCGGGCTGGAAAACAGCCGGATGCGCAACCAGCCCACCAGGCCGGTACTGGCCAGGGGGGCGGCACGTTGCGGGGTGAGGGTATCTTTGAACATATTATCGCTCCACCAGCGCCATACGGCTGTTGAACCAGTTCATGAAGAAGGACACCGTCAGGCTGATGGTCAGGTACACCAGCATGGTGATGGCGATCACCTCTATGGCCTGGCCGGTCTGATTGAGGGTGGTACCGGCGAACACCGAGACCAGATCCGGATAACCGATGGCGGTGGCCAGAGAGGAGTTCTTGGTCAGGTTGAGATACTGACTGGTCAGCGGCGGAATAATCACCCGCATCGCCTGGGGAATGACCACCAGCCGTAACGTCAGGGTATCCTTGATGCCGAGCGCATGGGCCGCTTCGGTCTGACCATGGGAAATGGCCTGAATGCCTGAGCGGACAATCTCGGCAATAAAGGCGGCGGTATAAATGGTCAGCGACAGCCACAGGGCCAGAAACTCGGGAATGATGGTCATGCCACCGCGAAAGTTGAAACCGCGCAGCTCGGGATATTGCCAGTCCAGTGGCGCACCGAGCACCACAAAGGTCAGCAGGGGCAGACCGAGGATCAGCCCCAGCGATATCCAGCCGGCGGGAAAGCGCTGGCCGGTGGCTTCCTGACGACGGTGATTGAAACGGACAAGCCAGGTGGCCAGGGCGATGGCCAGCAGCAGCGCGACCCAGATCCAGTGAAAACCGGCGGCCGGCAGCGGCTCGGGCAGATAGAGGCCACGTACGTTGAGAAAGGCGCTGTCGCCGATATTGAGGCTGTCACGCGGGCTGGGCAGGGTACGCAGTACCGCGAAGTACCAGAAAAACATCTGCAGCAGTAGCGGAATGTTACGAAACAGCTCGACGTAGGCGGATGCCAGCCGGGCAATCAGCCAGTTAGGTGACAGTCGGGCCACCCCGAGAATAAAGCCCAGTATGGTGGCGCCGATAATGCCGAGAAAGGACACCAGCAGGGTATTGAGCAGGCCCACCACGAAGGTGCGACCATAACTGTCCATTTCGCTGTAGGGGATCAGCGACTGGGCGATGGCAAAGCCGGCGGGATCATCGAGAAAGCCGAAGCCGGTGGTAATGCCGCGGGTGCTCAGGTTGGAAAGGGTATTGTTGACAATAAACCAGATGAAGCCGGCCACAATGGCGAGCAGGACTATCTGAAACAGCAGGGCGCGTTTGGCCGGATCCCGCCAGAATTTAACGTCGGAGTGCTTGTGGTTCGCCGATGAGGACATAAGCCCGATCCCCGTATAAGTATGCGAGTCGGGTAACGCCGGAGCGAAACCCGTGCTCTGCAGAAACTGACACCAACAAAGGCATCGCCGGCAAACAGCTTGTTGCCGGCGAGCGGGTTAGCGTACCGGTGGCGCGTACTGCAGGCCGCCTTCGGTCCACAGTGCATTCAGGCCACGGTCAATTTTCAGCGGCGAGCCCTGGCCCACGTTGGCCTCGAACACTTCACCATAGTTGCCCACATGCTTGATGATGCGATAAGCCCATTCTTTTGGCAGGCCCATGCCTTTACCGAAGTCGGTATCTTCACCCAGCAGACGACGCACATCCTGGTTATCACCGCCTTTCATGCTGTCCACGTTGTCCTTGGTGATGCCCAGTTCTTCGGCGTTAACCATGGCAAAGTGTGTCCACTTGACCACGTTGAACCACTGATCGTCGCCCTGGCGCACCGAGGGACCCAGTGGCTCCTTGGAGATCACTTCCGGTAGCGCCACGGCCTCGTCTGGCTTGGACAGCTTGGTACGCAGGGCATAGAGCTGGGACAAATCCGAGGTCAGCACATCACAACGACCGGCTTCCAGCCCCTGTACCGTCTGATCCGAGGTGTCGAACACCACGGCGGTATAGTTGATGCCGTTCTTGCGGAAATAGTCAGCCACGTTCAGCTCGGTAGTGGTGCCGGACTGGATACAGATGGCCGCCCCATCCAGTTCCTTGGCGCTGGTGACACCCAGGCCCTTTTTGATCAGAAAACCCTGACCGTCGTAATAGTTGACCCCGGTGAAGTTGACGCCCAGCTCCGTATCCCGGCTCGAGGTCCAGGTGGTATTGCGGGACAGTACGTCTATTTCTCCGGACTGCAGGGCGGTGAGACGTTCCTTGGCGTTCAGCGGAATGAACTGTACCTTGCCGGGGTCGTTGAAGATGGCGGCGGCAATGCCCCGACACAAGTCTACATCCAGGCCTTTCCATACCCCCTTGTCATCCGGGATAGAAAAGCCGGCGAGGCCGCTGTTGACCCCGCATTTAAGCATACCCCGCTCCTTGACCGAATCCAGGGTGGCCGCCTGGGCCTGGCTCAGTCCGGCGGCCAGGGTCGCCGCCACCAGAAGCGCTGTTTTTCCTTTGCCTGTCATATGTCACTTCCTCTTGAGTTTGCTCGGGCTGATCGCTTTATTCGCTCAAGGCATAAAAACACCGATGCCCCCTTAGAGTATTAGCACAAAGACAAAAATAGTTTGTTAATGTAATGTAAAAAATTGGAATGTGTGACTCAAACGAGGTCGGAGGCTGAAACAGACTGTTTTATATATAAAAACAAACGGTTGCCTCGTCGTTGAAAGGTGAAGTAGTTGATGGTGAGTCTTTGAAGAGGAGCTGACAAAAGGGAGTCAAAGCTCCCAATCGAGACAGCACCAGTGGCGCTCCCGGGCGAGGTGGGCCAGGTGCTCGCCGGGGTTGACGGCGAAGGGAGTGTCGACGAATTCCAGCAGCGGCAGATCGTTCGGCGA
>JBFGZI010000270.1:0-3475 GCA_041586855.1 Oceanisphaera sp.
ATGCAACCTATCATAATAACTTTATGACTGAATTGCTGTGCCCTGATCGCGCCAAGGTGGTTTCATGCGTCTCTTCCTGTTGTTGACTCTCTTTCTACTCGGCGGTTGCCAGGCCGACGCTCGCCCCCCGGCCACCCTGTTGGATTACCGGCTACACGGCCCGACAGGACAACCGCTGTCCCTTGCCCGGGCCGCTCGCCAGATGGACAGCGCCGATGTGATCATGGTCGGCGAGCTGCACGGTCATCCGGGTATTCACCGCTTTCAGGCCGAATTACTGGCCCGTCTGCTGAGCCAGCCACGCCCGCTGGCGCTGGCCATGGAACAGTTCAGCCGGGACCACCAAGCCACGCTGAACGCCTATCTGGCGGGAAAGCTGGGTGAAGATGCCTTTATCGAGCAGAGCCATGCCTGGCCCGGTTACCGCAGCGACTACCGGCCACTGGTCGAGTTGGCGCGCCAGGCACATATTCCGGTATTGGCGGCCAATGCTCCACGCCACCTGGTACGCTGCATCGCCAGAAAAGGCCCCGCCTACCTCGACCAACTGCCGGCAGAACAACGCGCCTGGGTAGCCGAGCGGCTGACCCTGAGCGACGACGCCTACAAGAGGCGCTTTATGGCCACTCGCCATCACGGCCAAGCCCCCACCGAATTTCAGTTTGCCGCCCAGACCAGCTGGGATGACACCATGGCCGAAAGCATAGACCGCTATCTGCAGTCTCATCCCGGGCACAGAGTACTGCTGACGGTAGGCCGTTTTCATATCGGTGACGGCCTGGGCACCGCCCGGCGCCTGCAACAACGGACCCCCGGGCTGAAGGTGGTACTTATCTATCCAGTAACAGTGAATGAGGCAACACCGGCACCGCCACTGTGGTCGCTGAAGGTCGCCGCCCTGCCCGCCACCCGGCTGGACAAGGAGCCCTTGCCACCCTTCCGTCTCGGCAAGCCCGACTGCTGAATGGCCGGTGCCGCCGCCACAGGAAAGCACTCTGGTGATCTTGCTTTGATCTCCCCGCCTTAATCGGGCACATTGCCTGCCGTATCTGCAAGGGAGTCACCATTGAACGCCTATCTGTTACTGACCATGGCCATCATTGCCGAAGTCTTCGCCACCACGGCACTCAAGGCATCACACGGCTTCAGCCGCCTCGGCCCCAGCCTGCTGGTTATCACCGGCTATGGCACCGCCTTCTGGTTGCTGGGGCTGGTCATGCACACTGTGCCGGTGGGCATCGCCTACGCCATCTGGTCCGGTGCCGGCATCGTGCTGGTGACCCTGCTGGCGGTGCTGTTTTACCGGCAGATCCCGGACTTGCCGGCATTGATCGGCATGGGGCTCATCATCGCCGGGGTGGCGGTCATCCAGCTATGGTCGAACAGCGGCGGCCACTGACGAGAGGGAGAACAATATGATCTTGTGCGGACACAGAGGCGTGGCCAGTCTGGCCCCGGAAAACACCCTGGCCGGGCTGCGCGAAGCCCATCGGCTGGGTCTTGCCTGGGTAGAAATCGATGTTCAGCTGACCCGGGACGAGCAGGTGGTGGTGATTCATGACGAAAAGGTCAACCGCTGCACCAACGGCAGGGGGTGGCTGCGTCAATTCGACTGGCATGAACTGAGCCGACTCGATGCGGGCAGCTGGTTTGCTCCGGCTTTTGACGGAGAGCGCATACCGCTGCTGCAGGATTATCTCGCCCTCGCCGCCACGCTCGGTATTCACGTCAACATCGAACTCAAGCTCTACCCCAAGGATGATGCGGGGCGGCTGTGCCGCCGGGTCAGCGAGGTGATAGCGCAAAGCGCCTTCGACCAGGACAGGCTGCTGTTTTCCAGCTTCGAGCCCGACTGCCTGCGCCAACTGCGGGTGCTGCAACCGGATATCGCCCGCGCCCTGCTGGTGGAGCGCATCCCCGACGACTGGCAGGCACAACTGCAACAGCTGGCCTGCACCAGCCTGCACTGCCACCACCGCCATCTGACCCATACCCGGGCCGAAGCCGTCAAGGCGGCCGGTTACCGACTGAACTGCTATACCGTCAATCACACAAGCAAGGCTGCAACCCTTGCCGCCTGGGGCGTGGACATGATTTTCACCGACACGCCACAGAACTATCTGACCGCAGACTGGCGCCCTGGCTGAGTACCAACCCCGCCTCCGTACGCCTTTGTTATAGCCTGCAGCGCTTTTCTGTTATCATGACGACAGTTTGCCCACCGGCAATGCCTCTCAATCGTCCGCCAGGACCTTATTTGTTCGGAGTCTCATGTCTTTTGCTTCCCTCGGCCTGAACGCCCAGCTCGTTCAAGCCATTAATGAATGTGGTTACACAGAGCCGACCCCCATCCAGACCCAGGCTATTCCGCTGGTGCTTAAAGGTGGTGATCTGCTCGCCGGCGCTCAGACCGGTACCGGCAAGACCGCCGGCTTTGGCCTGCCCATGCTGCAGCGCCTGAGCGAAACCAGGGCCAAGCCGCTGGCCAATGGCCGCGCCCCGGTTCGCGCCCTGGTGCTGACCCCTACCCGCGAGCTGGCCGCCCAGGTGGAAGAAAACCTGCGCGCCTACGCCAAGCATTCGGATCTAACCACGCTGGCCATGTTCGGCGGCGTCAGCATCAACCCGCAGATGAAGGCACTGGGCCGCAAGGTAGACATAGTGGTCGCCACCCCGGGCCGTCTGCTGGATCACGTTTCCCAGCGCTCCATCGACCTGTCCCGGGTCGAAATGCTGGTACTGGACGAAGCGGACCGCATGCTCGACATGGGCTTTATCCGCGATATTCGCCGCATTATTGCCAAGATGCCGACCAAGCGGCAGAACCTGCTGTTTTCCGCCACCTTCTCCAACGAAATCAAGCAACTGGCCCAAGACCTGCTGCACGAGCCGGAACACATCGAAGTGGCCACCCGCAACGCCACCGCCGACACCATTGCCCAGCGTTTTTACGGCGTGGACAAGAATCGCAAGCGCGCCCTGCTCAGCTATCTGATTGGCCACAACAACTGGCAACAGGTACTGGTGTTCACCCGTACCAAGCACGGCGCCAACCGCCTGGCGATGCAGCTCGACAAAGACGGCCTGCCGGCCATGGCCATTCACGGTGACAAGAGCCAGGGCGCCCGTACCCGGGCCCTGAGCCAGTTCAAGGAAGGCAAGCTGCGAGTACTGGTGGCCACCGATATCGCCGCCCGTGGTATCGACATCAGTGAGCTGCCCCACGTAGTCAACTACGAGCTGCCCCATGTAGCGGAAGACTATGTGCACCGCATCGGCCGTACCGGTCGTGCCGGTATTAAAGGCGAGGCCCTGTCGCTGGTGTGCTTTGAAGAAAAGCCGCTGCTCAAGGCCATCGAAAAGCTGATCAAGCAAAGCGCCGAGCTGGAAATTCTGCCCGGTTACGAGCCGCTGCCAGACAGCCAGCAGCCGCCCATCGAAAAACCCGGTGCCAACAACCGTGGCCGCGGTAATG
>JBFGZI010000271.1:0-3472 GCA_041586855.1 Oceanisphaera sp.
GACGATCGAAGCCGCTGCCCAGTAGCGCCTCGGCCCGTGCATAGTTGTCTCGCGCCGAAGCATTGATGGCCTGCACACCGCTCCACAACGCCCCCGCCACCCAGAGCCCCACCAGCAGCATGGCCAGCTGGCCGGGGTGGCCGGGGTGGCGCCGATAGTGCGATAACAAGGTTGCCAGTGCCACCACCATCAAGCGCATGGCAAGCGGCTCTCGGCGGGATCGACCAGCAGCTGGCCACGGCACAGGGTTAAACGACGATCCAGCGGGGCGGCGACCTTGGGGCTGTGCGTCACCATCAACAGGCTACTGCCGCTTTCGGCAACCAGCTCCAGCAACAGCTCGAGCACCGTCTCGGCGGTGGTTTCATCCAGATTGCCAGTGGGCTCATCGGCCAGCAACAAGGCCGGGCGAGGCGCCAGCGCTCGACCAATGGCCAAACGCTGTTGCTGACCGCCAGACAGCTGCTCGGGATAATGGCGCTCGCGTCCGGCCAGACCCAGTCGCTCCAGCAGCCTGGCCGACCAGGCCGGATCTTCACGCCCCGCCAGCCGGGCCTGCAGGCGCAAATTGTCGGCCACGTTGAGGCTGGCGACCAGATGAAACTGCTGGAACACCAGACCAAGCGTGTCTCGTCTGACCCGCGCCCGGCGGGGTTCATCCAGGCTGGCCAATGACTGCCCGCCAATGTATACCTCACCCCGGTCGGGCAGGTCGAGCCCCGCCGCCAGGTGCAACAGCGTCGACTTACCGCTCCCCGACTCCCCCATCAGCGCCAGACTTTCACCGGCGCCAAGGTGCAAGTCCACACCTGACAACACGCTCAGCGGCCCCTGGGGGGTCGTGTAGGTCTTGTAGACCTGGCGAAACTCGAGCATAGCGGACTCCCTGTTGCTTAACGCCACGATCTTAGACAGGAGCTTAAGCGGTAAGGCCATGAAATAGGTATAAAAGATGAATATTACCCACCTAAAACACCGACTCACGCAATGTCTGAATACCACCTTAAACCAGCAGGCCAAGCGCTGCCAATTCATCAATACTCAGGGAGCCGAAGCTCCCTTCTACAAAATATATTTTTACGCCTGCCCTGTGTATGGAAACCAGGCGCTAAAACAGGTTTCCCGTTCATCGGAATACACTGACAGGGCGCCGTCGTGGGCGGTGATAATCGCCTTGGCAATGGCCAGCCCTAGCCCGGTACCTTCGGTCACCGGCTGGCGGGCACTGTCAGTCCGGTAGAATCGTTCGAACAGGCGGGGCCATTGCTCGGGCGGGATAGCGGGACCGGGATTAGCGACCTCGACGGTGATGCCGTTGCTGTCTTTCAACACGGCAATGCGGATCTCGCCCTGCGCTGGCGTATAGCGAATGGCATTGGTCAGCAGGTTGCTGAATGCCCGTTGCAGCATGGACTTGTCGCCCAGCAGGCTGGCGCTGCCTTCTCGTTTAAACCGCACCTGTTGTTCACTGGCCAGCGGCTCGAAAAACTCCATTAATTCATCCAGCTCATTGGCCAGGGCGAGTGGCTCGCGTTGCATGGCCAACTGACCCTGCTCCGACTTGGCCAGAAACAGCATTTCACTAATCATCCTCGTCAGCCGCTCGGCGGTTTCCAGATTGGCATAGAGGGCTTCCTTATAGTCTTCGGCACTACGTGGTTGTGCAAGTGCCACCTGGGTTTGCATCATCAGGCTGTTAACCGGGGTGCGCAGCTCGTGGGCAATATCCGAAGAAAAAGCGGTTAGTCGCAGAAAGGAATCTTCCAGCCTATTGAGCATGTCATTGAATGCCTGTATGGGCGCGTGCAACTCGGATGGTGCATCGGCCAGGGGGAGCCGGTGGTCGAGTTTGTTGGCGGTAACCCGGGAAGACAGGGTAGCCAGGCTGCGCAATGGTTTTAGCCCTGTGCGGGATGCAAACCACCCCAGCAACACCGAGACCAGCGCAATGCCCACGGTCAGCCAGGCCAGTCCTGTCTTGATTTCATCAATAAAGTGCTGATGGTAGCTGGTGTCCAGCACCACGCGGATCAGTACCGACTGGGGGGCGTCGGGCCAGAACGGGGATGGCTCAAAGACAAGATGATCTGTAATGCTGCGATAACGAATACCGTTTTCGGTCCAGCTTTCTGCTAACGGTAATGACTCGGGAGCCAGATACGGCCGGATCATGCCCGGCTGCTGGCGCCGATGGGGACGAACATTGACCAGCACCTTGCCTTGTAGATCTTTAATCAGCAGGTAATAGACACCATGGCCCGAGAGCGCATCACTCAGGTACGCTTCCAGCACCGACCAGTTTCGCTCATTGCTCTGCAAATGGGCAGAGGCCAGGCTTTCGGCCAGTATTATTCTGCCCTTGATATCCGTTTGATCCTGGCGCACAAAATGATGCTCCAGCGCCTGTATCAACACCACCGCTACCAGACCCCAGATGGCCAGTATGGTGATGCTGAATATCAGGCTCAGGCGGCTTGTTAAAGAAAGGTAATTACCCATGATGTCGTTCTTTACCCTGTCACCTCAAAACGGTGCCCAATGTACCACATCTGGTATTTACCCCGCGCCATACGCGGGGTATAGGATGACTGTTATTTATGCTCCTCAACATTATGCTCCATCATCTGCCCCATCATCATTTGCATCATGCTCATGCGCTGCTCCATCATGCCCATGCGCTCTTCCATCCCCATTGATGACATGTCTTTACTTCCTGAACGCATTCCCCCCTGGCCACCCATCATCTGCATCCCTTCCTGCATCTCTTTCATATGTGCCTGTATCAGTGCCTTGCGTTTTTCGGGATCACTTTCCTGTTGAATATTGGCCATCAATGCCTGCATTTCTTCCATATGCTGGTGCATAGCCTGCATCTGTTCATGACTCATCATGCCCATCATACCGCCACCTTTATTTGCAGTCCCATGTGGGTGATGACTATCGGCAAAGACAGGGCCTGACATAATGGCAGTGATCATTATTACCTTGACGAATGTTTTCATTGTGATCTCCTTTGACCTTTCTTGCTGTTACGGAAAATAATCGAGAAACCCATTTTGGAATAATATCTTCAAGCCGGTATTAACAGTCTCGTCGAATGGGCCGCTATGCTCCTTATCCGGGATCAAGAGACGATATGTTTAATTTATATCTGACCTGCATGGCCACTGTTCAATAAAAGACATTGTTCCCACCCTGACCACAAATAATGCCATCAGGGTGGTTTTTTCCTGAGTTTCGTTAACCCTTTATCTTATCGAGGCTGCCTCGGCGCCAGAGGTAGTAGATGGCTGGCAGCACCAGGAGGGTCAGCACCACGGCACTGACCATGCCGCCGACCATGGGGGTGGCGATACGGCTCATTACCTCGGACCCTGTCCCTGTACCGTAGAGAATAGGCAACAGGCCGACGATGATCGCCGCCGCCGTCATCATCACAGGACGAACCCGCAGGCCGGCACCATGCAGAACA
>JBFGZI010000272.1:0-3470 GCA_041586855.1 Oceanisphaera sp.
GCTTCGCCTGTTTATCCTGCGCCCCCGCCATATTAAAGTAGCCACCTACCGTCACACCAAGAGCGCCTAACTTCATGCACTTCACCCTCCACGATATCCAGCAAATGACCGGCCCCGCAGCCTTCAAGCGGGGCGAGACCTACTTTCGCCAGGCCAGGGTGCTCTTTACCAGGCTGGACGAAGTACATGAGCAGATTATCGCAGAGGTAAAAGGCACTTTTCCTGTTCCTTACGAAGTGTATTTGTTCTGGGAAGGCGATACCCTGGCCTCGGACTGCAGCTGCCCGGTGTCATACAACTGCAAACACGGGGCCGCGGTCGCCCTGCAGTGGCTGAGCGAGTTGAAAACAGCAGACAAGAGCTCCCGCAGCTCCCCCCTGGAGCAATGGCTGTCGGCCTTGCCCACCGAGGTCGAACATCACCCGGGTGGGTCGGAGTTAAAGCCGGGCCGGCATTACCTGCTGTATCAACTGGAACAACATCAGGGCCGGCACCAACTGCAGTTGTACAAGGCCTATCTGAGAAAAGACGGCTACTGGAGCCAGCACAAGCCGTATTTTCCCAATGCTTCTTATCCGGGCTGGAGCTCACCGGATTTCTATCTGCCGGAAGACAAACGCATATTGCAGAAGCTGTCGGCACATCATGGCAACCCCATACTGCAGCTGCAGGGAGAGGAAGGTCGCCAGGCCCTGGCCCAGTTGCTGCCCAGCCAGCGGCTGCTACTGGCAGATGACAGGACGCTGCAGGCCGCACCACAGCGGGCATTGAGCTGGCAATGGCAGCAATCGGACACAGAGCAACGCCTGGTGGCCAAGCTGGATGGCGTGACCAGATGGGAACTCATTACCGTTACCCCGCCCTGCTACCTGGACAAGGACCACGCCTGCATCGGCGAGATAGCCACTCCCCTGAGCAGTACCCGGCTCGCCCACCTGTGCGCCATGCCGCCTGTTCCCAAAGAGAAAATGCCCACCATTGCCGCCCATCTGCGCCGGGCCTTTACTCCCGAGCAGCTACCGTTGGAACAGGAGCCGGAGCTGATTACCGCCGATACCCCCATTCCGCACCTGATCCTGACGATGGGACAAACACAGGAGAGATTGCCGCGGCCCGGGGCACAACTGCAGTTCGACTATGCCGGCATCGTCCAGCGCCCCTGCTATTCTTCCGACTTTCCCAAACAGGCACAGATCCATGAGCACCAAGGCCATCAGTACCTGGTTAAACGGAATGAAGCGGCCGAACACGGCTACTGCAATCAGCTGTACGATCTGGGGCTCTGCCGGAACACCGAGCTGGACGATCTCTGGACCCCGAATGCCAGGGACGCCACTCGGACACTACGGCAATGGCAGGAACTGCTGGAGCAGGACTTTCCCGAGCTGGAACGTCGGGGCTGGCGCATCAGCCAGGCGCCGGATTACCGGTTCGAGATACACGACGCCCGCTTCGACTTTGAACTGAAAGACAACCACAACAGCTGGTTCGATTTCTCCCTGGGGCTGCAACTGGGCGACACCAGACTCGATACCATGGAAGTAATCGGCGCCTGGCTGCAGGCCGACATGCCTGCCGAACTGCTGTTGCCGGTCGGCGACGACTGGCTGCGCGTGGATACCCAGCCACTCTGGACCATTCGCGATCTGCTGATGGAACTGTTCGACCAGGACCAGCTCGACCAGCCCGTGACCCTGCCCGCCTTTCAGGCGGCCCAACTGCAAGGCCTGGAGCTGGACGTGCGCCAGGCACCGCTGACCCAGGCCATGATGGCGCAGCTGCAGGACTTCACCGGCCTGCAGCCGGTACCGGTGCCGACCGGTCTGCGTGCCGAGCTGCGCCCCTATCAACAGCAGGGGCTGAACTGGCTGGGCTTTCTGCATCGTTATGGCTTCGGCGGCATTCTGGCCGACGACATGGGGCTGGGCAAGACACTGCAGACCCTGGCGCTGATCCAGCACCTCAAGGAAAGCGGCCAGCTGCAGCAACCGGCCATGATACTGGCGCCCACCAGCCTGGTGGGCAACTGGCAGCATGAAGCCAGTCGTTTTACGCCGGAGCTCAGGGTGCTGATCATTCACGGCCCTCAGCGCCATGCCGCCTTCGAGCAGATAGCCGAGCACGATCTGGTGATCACTACCTATCCGCTATTGCTGCGGGACGGCGAACGTTATGCACAGCACCACTTCAGCGTGCTGGCACTGGACGAAGCCCAGGCCATCAAGAACCCTGTCACCAAGGTTGCCCAGCGCGTGCGCGAGCTCAAGGGCAGCCTGCGCCTGTGCCTGAGCGGTACGCCGATGGAAAATCATCTGGGTGAGCTGTGGGCGCTGATGGACTTCGTGCTGCCCGGCCTGCTCGGTGGCCGTAGCCGTTTCCAGCGCAACTATCGCCAGCCCATCGAAAACGACGGCAACCGACAGCGCCAGCAGGAACTGGGCCAGCGGCTGGCGCCCTTTATGCTGCGGCGAACCAAGGCCGAGGTAGTGAAAGAATTGCCGGAAAAAACCGAAATCACCCAGTATGTGGAGCTGCAGGGCAAGCAGCGGGCCCTGTACGAAAGCATCCGGGTCAGCATGGAACAACGGCTGCGCACCCTGATCGCCCAGAAGGGTATGGCCCGCAGTCATATCGAGTTTCTCGACGCCCTGCTCAAGCTGCGCCAGGCCTGTATCGACCCGCGACTGGTCAAGCTGGAGAAAGCCGCCGACATCCGGGAGCATGCCAAGCTCGACTGGCTGACGGACTCCATCCCCCGGCTGCTGGAAGAAGGTCGTCATATACTGGTGTTCTCCCAGTTTACCGAGGTGCTGGGGCTGATCGAAACCGAACTCAAACAGCAGAACATTGGCTACAGCAAGCTCACCGGCCAGACCCGAAAACGCCAGGAGGCCATCAACCGTTTTCAGCGGGGCGAGGTGCGGGTATTTCTGATCAGCCTCAAGGCCGGCGGCAGCGGCCTGAACCTGACGGCGGCGGATGTGGTTATCCATGTAGATCCCTGGTGGAACCCGGCGGTGGAAAACCAGGCCACCGACCGGGCTCACCGCATCGGTCAGGACAAGCCGGTGTTCGTGTACAAGCTGGTGGCCGCCGATACGGTAGAAGAACGCATCCAACAGATGCAACAACAGAAACAGGCGCTGGCCGACGCCCTGTTCAGCGATGCCGGCAGCGCCGGCCTGCCCTCGGATTCAGACAGCCTGCTGGCGCTGCTGAGTTGATACCGGGTCGAAGGGGCAACGCTTCCGGCATCACGCCTTTCCCCTCACGCCTCACGCCTCACAATAGATTATCCCATGCCATAACCGGCCTGATGCAGGGCCTGACGGAAGTCCTGCTCCCGGCGAGGCTCGATCAACAATCGATTGTCGCCCGCCGCCTGACACAGATTTGCAGTCAGCGGATGAGCGGCGATGGCGGTCGCCGTCTGCTCGTCCCGGCAATGCAGCAACAGCCAGGGACCTACC
>JBFGZI010000273.1:0-3469 GCA_041586855.1 Oceanisphaera sp.
CCCAAAGGGCGAGGCGCCAATCTTGGGCATCGACAGGCCGCCGCTGGCCACCACCAACGACTGGCAGCTGACTTCCTCGTTCGCCGTAGCCACCATGAAGCCCTCGCCCAGCCGATCGACGTTGAGGATCTCGGCGCGCAGGCGAATGGTCACTCCGGCGTCTTCGCACTCCTTGACCAGCATATCGACGATCTCCTGAGCCGAGTCGTCGCAGAACAGCTGCCCCAGGGTCTTTTCGTGATAGGCGATGCCGTGCTTTTCCACCATGGCGATGAAGTCCCACTGGGTGTAGCGGGCCAGGGCCGACTTGACGAAATGCGGGTTACCACACAGATAAGCGGCCGGCTCCACAAAGTAGTTGGTGAAGTTGCAGCGTCCCCCGCCCGACATCAGGATTTTGCGACCGATGCGCTTGCCGTGATCCAGCAGCAGCACCCGACGGCCACGTTTGCCCGCTTCGGCGGCACACATCAGGCCGGCGGCACCGGCACCGATCACAATCACATCCCAGGCTTTCATGACACTCCACACTCTCGATAACAACAAAGGCGCTATTCTAGCGGTCGCGTCGACGCCCGGCTATGCCGACACCGGCGACAGGGTTATAATCCGGGCCATGAGCGACCTCGCCGAACACTTCCGACAACTAAGCACCCTGCTGCACCGCACTCGCGATGACTGGCAACAGACCCCCTTTGCCTGCCGCGAGCTGCCCTGGCCCGAGCTGGCGCCGGCGATAATGGCGCTGAATGAAGCCCAACTCGATGCCCTGGACGAAGACGCCGCCGCCGCCCTGGCGTTTTTTGCGCCGCTGCGGCCCGACACCGTCGCCGCCCACCGCTATCGATTGCCCGAGCTCAAGCGGGCCGCCGACTACGCCACGCCACGCTGGAGTAACGGCATTCCCGGTCGAAAATGGGCGCAGATCAAGGATTTTGCCGCCAATATCACCGCAGAACACCCGATACTGGAATGGTGTGCCGGCAAGGGCCACCTCGGCCGCCTGCTGGCCCAGCAGGCGACGTCCCCGGTCACCAGCCTGGAATGGAATACCGAGCTGTGCCGGCAAGGCGAGCAGGTCGCCGGGCAGCTAGAGCTCGATCACCACTTTGTCTGTGCCGATGCCCTGAGCGCCGACGCCGCCCGCCTGTTCCACCCCCGGCAGCAGGCGCTGGCCCTGCACGCCTGCGGCGAGCTGCACCTGCGTTTTCTGCGTCACGCCGCCGCCGCCGGCACTCGCCAGCTGGCGCTGTCACCCTGCTGTTATCACCTGATTGACGGCGACCGTTATCGTCCGCTGTCGGCCGCCGGCCGGCAGCAGGATCTGCAACTGGACCGTCAGAGCCTGCGGCTGCCGCTGCAGCAGCAGGTCACCGGCGGCGAACGGGTGCGCCGCCTGCGCCACATAGAGCTGAGCTGGCGGCTGGCATTCGACGAGCTGCAGCAACAGCTGACCGGCAGCCCCCGCTACCTGCCGTTACCTTCTTTTCCCAAACAGTTACTGAGCGGTGATTTTGCCGACTTTGCGCGCTGGGCCTGCGAGCAGAAAGCGCTGCCCGTTCCGGACAGCATAGACAGCGAGCACTGGCTGAAACGGGCCGAACAACGGCGCCTGCTGGTGAAACGCATCGAGCTGGTGCGCCACCGTTACCGCTATCTGCTGGAACTCTGGCTGCTGCTGGACCGGGCCCTGTATCTCGAGGAGCAGGGCTATCAGGTCAAGCTTGGTACCTTTACCGCCGAGAGCAATACCCCCCGCCGCTACCTGCTGCTGGCCAACCGTATCCCAGCCGAACAAGGATAATCCCCTTACGAAACATCCCCCTGAAAAACGGACAGGAGATCCCGTGAAAAAAACCGTACGCATCATCCCCCCCAACGCCTTCGAGCTGGTGATGATGGTCTTGTCCATCATCTCGCTGGTCGCCATAGTGTTGCACCAGTTTGGCAACCTGGATCCGGCAGAAAAAGAGCTGCTGCTGAATATCGACACCGGCATCTGCCTGATTTTGCTCAGCTACTTTTTCTACGGCCTGGCAAGCGCCCGCAACAAGGTCCGTTTTCTGCGTACCCACTGGATCGACTTTCTCGCCTCTATTCCGGCGATAGACGTGCTGCGCTACGGCCGGATTTTTCAGGTACTGCGGGTATTGCGGATGCTGCGGGTAGCCAACCAGGTGATCCGCCATCTGTGGAAGAACAGCGAAAGCACAGTGCTGGCGTCCATGCTCCTGATCCTGGTGGTAGTGGTGAGCGGCAGCGCCATTGCCATACTGATGACTGAGGCCGGTAACCCCGGCTCCAATATCAATACCGCCGAAGACGCCATCTGGTGGGCCCTGGTCACCATCTCCACCGTGGGTTACGGCGACTACTATCCGGTCACCACCTCCGGGCGCATTATCTCGGCGATCGTGATTTTTACCGGGGTGTCGCTGTTTGCCGGCATCTCGGGGCTGGTGGCCTCTGCCCTGCTGACGCCGAAAACCGAGCAACTGGAAAACGCGGACAAGCAGCAAGAAGCCAACGAAAAACAGAACCAGCTGGAAGTGCAAACCCGGCTGACTACGCTGCATCAGGAGGTGTCTTCGCTACGCGAAGAAATCCGCTCGCTCAAGGCCTTGCTGCAGCACCGGGAGCAATAGTACGCACATCAGGGACGGTTCTGCTTGTCTCCCGGTCAATATCTGGCCTATGCTGCGAGGGTTGTGAAATTGCCATCCGGCTCACGGTTTATCTGCTAATGGATTGATAGATTAGTAAAAAAGGAGAGGTGCCATGACAGAACCCTATCAGTATAAGCACATACTGGCTGCCGTTGACATGAGCGAAAGCAATCGCAAGGTCATCGCCAAGGCGGTAGACAGAGCCAAGGCCAACAAGGCCAAATTGTCGGTCATTCATGTGGATGTGGATCTCAAGGATCTCTATACCGAGATGATCGACATCGATATCGACAATATTCAGGATCAGGTGGTAGCCGACGCCAAGCAGCGCCTGGAAGATTATCTGGCCGATATCGGCTACCCAATCGAGAAGAAGCTGGTGATCTGTGGCGATCTGGCGCTGAAAGTGAACGAAGCGGTCGAACAGCATCAGGTCGATTTGCTGATTTGCGGCCACGAGCAAAGCTTCTGGAGTCTGCTCACCTCTTCCGCCCGTCAGCTGATGAACACGGTACCCTGTGATCTGCTGGTTGTCCCCCTGCCCAAAAACTAATGTTCAGGGCGACTGGCGCAGCCGGTCGCCCACCTCCCTCCAGCAAGTCACGAAGCCAGAGCTGCGCCGGGTCAAACGGAATATTCAAGAGCTGCCGGTCTGGATTACGCCTGCGCTTTACGCCATCATGACGCCCCGTCTTGACCAATGTCGAAGTTTTCACCATGTCTTATCTGGTATCCGTTACCCTGTTGTGGGCCTTCTCTTTCAGCCTGATTGGCGTCTATCTGGCCGGCACCGTCGATAGCTA
>JBFGZI010000274.1:0-3469 GCA_041586855.1 Oceanisphaera sp.
GTCACTGGCGGAAGAAAACGGCACCTGGGTGCCCTGTTCGATCAGCGCCGGCTTCTGATTGGACGTCGTCACCCTGGGGCTTGCGATAATCTCGGCCCGGTTTTCCCGCTCCAGCGCCGACAGCTCCAGATCCAGGATACGACCGCCACCGAGCTTGGCTACCTGAAAGGCGATATTACCCGCCGCCCCCGCTGCCGGCAAATTGACGTTCAGCGAGTTATCAGCATCCCCTGCACGAATGCCCTCCAGGGTGCCGCTTACCGACTGCTGGTTACGGCCACTGCTACTGTCGTTGCTGTAGCCCCAGCGCACGCCAAAGGCCTCTTCGAAGCCGTCATCTATGGTGACCATGCGCGCTTCGATCACCACCTGCTTGATCGGAATATCGAGCAGAGACAGCATCCGCTTGATATTATCGATGCTCTCCCGGGTGTCCTTGATGACCAGTGTATTGGTTCTGTCATCCACCGCGATGGCGCCCCGTTCCGTCAGTAAACCGGTACTTTCATTGGTCAACAGCGACACTACATCTACCGCCTTGGCATAATTCACCTGCAAGAACTCGGTAACCAGCGGGGCCAGCACTTCCTTGGCCTGACGATTTTCCAGCAGCTGCTGTTCTTGCCGAGCCAGCTCCGCCGCCGGAGCCACCAGCAGAATATTGCCGTCCAGTCGCTTATCGAGCCCCCGCACCTGCAGTATGGTGTCCAGCGCCTGCTCCCAGGGTACGCCATCGAGGCGCAGGGTAAGGTTGCCCTGTACCGAGTCGGTGGTGACCAGGTTGAAGTTGTTGAAGTCCGCGATCAACTGCAACACAGTCCGTACCGGAATATCCTGGAAATTCATCGAGATGGGCTTGCCGGTGTATTGTTTGCTGGCTTTATTCGATGAGGTCGTCTTTGCTGCCGGTCGGGCCAGCTCCAGTACAAACAAGCGCGCTGATTGATCGTAGCGATAATCGAAAGTCCCACTGGTGTCGACCATCAGCAGCACATCGCCTCCCTCGCGACGGCTGCTGATACGGTTGACCAGGGTGCCAAAATCGTTGACATCCAGCACCTGCAGCAGGGCATCATCAATATGGGTATTGTGAAACTTGGCGGTCAGCCGGTTACCCTTGACCTGCATGTCGACCGCGGCGGTGGACTTGTCCAGCTGCACCAGCACCTGGCCCTGGCCATCGCGACCACGGCGAAAATCGATACCTGTGACGGCATTAATCGCCCCCGGCGGCAATACAGAACCCTTGCCATCTACCCCACTGACGCTTTCCCCGAGCAGCAGCGACACGCGATTGCCCTCGCGCTGTAGCCGGTATGCCTGCATGGACTCCATTATCAATGCCACTTCCAGGTTGGCGCCGACCCGACGCACATCCACGGAGCTGACCCCCTGTCGTTCTATGGGGATCAGATTTTCCTGCAATGCGGAGAAGCCATCCGGGATCTGCAGCACCAGTCGATCCGGGTTTTGGCGAACAACATCGGTAACCAGTGACGGAGGGGCATCAAATTCCAGTTCCAGCATCAACTGCTCTCCCGCCAGAGGATTAACCCGCAGGCTTTCCAGGCTAACGGCAGCCAGTAGCTGACCAAGCGGAGCCATGCCGAGTGCCAGGCTGCACATCAGCTTTATCACCATCTTTCTTGTCATAGCGCACTCCATGCCTATTGTTTTTATTTTGTTTCGGATAACAGCAGTCGGGTTTCCCGATTTTCCCAACAGCCTCTGCCGTCGAGAATATATTCTTTAAGAATTAATTCGTTGGCGGTAATACCGACCACCTCACCGAGATTCAGCCCCATGCGCTGCCCCATCTTCACGCGATGTGTCACGCCGTCCTGAGTTCGGATCAGCGCCGACAGGCCCCGCTTGTCGCCCAGGGTACCGCGCAGTGACAGATTATCGAGCGAATAACGCTCAAGATCCTCCGACGGCCGGTCATTGTTCGGCAGAGCACAATCTGCCGCCGAACTCTCCGACTTCTTGGTGTTTTCCGGTTGAGGATGTCCGAAGGGGCTACGCTCCGAGTCCGGTTGATAGGTATCCGGCACAAACTCCTTGCTCTTGGGTTGTGATGCGGGTGGCGTAACCGGACGAGATTTCACTTCAGCCACATAATGGCCAAGATCACTGTCATCGATACACGCCGTCAACAGCAGCAACCCCGTCAACAGGCAGAAAACCCTCATTTTGCCTCCTGCTCGTTATATTTGTAGGTCTTGGCCAGCATCGACATGCTCAGTTGATCAGATCCAGCCCGGGACAGACTGAAGTTATCGATGATCACGATACGGGGCAAGGCCGCCACATCGGCCACAAAATTCCCGAGCTGATGGTAATCACCGCTGACGATGATGCGCATCGGTAACTCGGTGTAAAACTCGCTCCGTTTTTCCGCCTCCCAGTTGATACGCTCCAGACGCAAACCATTGTCGGCTGCCATAAAGCTGATATCGTCGAGCAGACCGGCTATTTCCAGCGTGTTGGGCAGTTTGCTCAACTGGGCATTCAACTCCGTCTGCAGCTCCGCCAGTTGCAGTTTGGAGCCGGGCAATCCGCCAGCCAGTTGCGCTTTCTCCTCGAAGGTGATCTTCAGTTGTTCTTCCTGGGCCTTGTTTCTGTCCAGCCTGGAGATACTGTCTGTAATCAGAAAATAACCGACGGCTCCGGCCAGGGCTACACACGCAAGGGCAATCGCAATGGCCTTGGCAGACCGCGACCACTGACCGATATTATCGAAGTCCAGTTCAAGTTCATTCAGCTGTTGCCAGTTCATTGAGTCGCTCCTGGTGTGTGCTCTCGTACCTTGAGCTGCATGGAAAATTGACTCAGGGCGATAGGCTGCATATCACTGGAAAAAATGGAGCTGATACGGGGTTCATACAACCAGTCACGACGCTCGACATCACGGATCATGTGGGCTACCCGGGGATAGGCTTCGGTTTTACCAACAATATCGATGCGGTTGTCGACCACATTGAGTGAGCTCAGATAAACCCCGGGCGGTACCAGCTCGGGCAGCTGATTGAACAACCTCACCGACACGTTGCGCCGCTGCTGAAAACGGTCGATCAGGGTCATCCGTTCCAGCAGCTCGAGACGCTTATCCCTGATATCGCGCATTTCGCCCAGTATCACATCGAGCTTGGCCGTTTCGTTCTGCAAAAACTGATTCCGCTGCTGCTGTCGAGCTGTTTGCTGATTAATCCACATATTCGCCACCAGCATCACTGTCACCGTTATCAATGAGGCAACCGACAATATCATCATGAATTGTTTTTTCTGACCGGCTTTTACGCTCTCTCGCCAGGGCAGCAGGTTTATATTGGACATGGGGTAAAACTCCTCAAGGCCAGCCCCAGCGCCGTGGTATAGGCCGCCGCATCGGGGTAATTCTTCGGCACTCCATTGAACAGGTGCTCAAAACCCGGCTGCAATACCGGCAGGCTCAGCTCCTGCCGCAGGA
>JBFGZI010000275.1:0-3449 GCA_041586855.1 Oceanisphaera sp.
CCGGCGGTGAAGCCCCGGACGGCGGCGGTGCCGAACAGGAGCCGCTGTACTGGGTGGCTCCTATGGATCCCAACTATCGTCGTGATAAACCGGGCAAGTCGCCGATGGGCATGGACTTGATCCCCGTCTACGAGCAAGAGTTGTCTGGTCCCGATGAAGGGCCGGGCACCATCAGTATATCGCCCGAGGTGGTGAACAATCTGGGGGTCAGGACAGCACTGGCCGAAAACAGCGTCCTTGAGCTTGAAGTGCGTACGGTCGGCTATGTCCAGTACAACCAGGATCAGGTCGTTCACATTCATCCCCGTGTCGAGGGCTGGATAGAAGAGATTTACGTCAAGGCACAGGGGGAGCCGGTCGAAAAAGGACAACCCCTGTATGAGATTTATTCTCCCGCGCTGGTCAATGCCCAGGAGGAGTTGCTGTTCGGCCTTACCCGCCAGGATGCGCGCCTGATAGCAGCGGCGGAAGCGCGGCTTAGGTCGCTCAATGTGTCCTCGTCCGCCATTTCCCGGCTGAAAAAGGAGCGGGTTTCCCGGCAGACGATTACCTATTACGCGCCGAGCAGCGGTGTCGTCGACAACTTTAATCTTCGTGAAGGGCTCTTCGTTCAACCAGGCATGACCCTGATGTCGGTCGGCTCGCTGGATGAAGTCTGGGTCGAGGCTGAGGTGTTTGAGCGTCAGGCCAGCCTGGTACGCGAGGGATTACCGGTCATCATTCGCCTGGATTACCTGCCGGGCAAGGAGTGGCAGGGGGCAGTGGACTATGTCTATCCGACACTGGATCCGAAAACCCGTACCCTGAAGGTCAGGATGCGCTTTGCCAACCCCGAGCGGATGTTAAAACCGAACATGTTTGCCGAAGTCACGATTCACAATCAGAGCGATAACCAGATGTTGACGGTTCCCCGGGAGGCGGTGATCCGCGGCGGACACGGTAACCGCGTGGTGCTGGCCCTCGGAGAGGGACGCTACAAGTCGGTGTCCGTGGTGACCGGTCGTTCCGACGGCGAACGATTCGAGATAATAAGAGGGCTGAAGGCGGGCGAGGCGGTTGTGGCTTCGGCACAGTTCCTGCTCGATTCCGAATCGAGCAAGACGTCTGACTTCAAGCGCATGCATATGAATGAAGAAGAAGAGCAGGAGCAAGTAGCGACACTGCCGGAAAAAGTATGGACAGAGGCGACAATCAACCAGGTAATGGCGGGACATAAGATGATCAACGTCGACCACGAGGCAATTGCTGCCTGGCAGTGGCCGGCGATGACGATGGACTTCTTCGTTACCGAGCAGGTCGATCTGGACAAGTTGCAGCCGCAGATGAAGCTGCAGATAGAGATCAGCCGTGATGAGCAGGAACGCTACCGGATCTCCGACGTCAAGCTGCCGGGTAAAACGCAGGAGGCGCCATGATAGAGTCCATTATTCGCTGGTCGGTCGGCAACCGTTTCTTTGTTTTGCTGACGACCTTTTTGATTGTCGGCATCGGCTTGTATTCGTTGAAGAATACCCCGGTGGATGCATTGCCGGATTTGTCCGACGTACAGGTTATCGTTAAAACCAGCTACCCGGGGCAGGCGCCGCAGGTGGTGGAGGATCAGGTTACCTATCCGCTGACGACGGCGATGCTGTCGGTGCCGGGGGCGGTAACGGTGCGCGGTTATTCCTTCTTCGGCGACTCTTACGTCTATGTAATCTTCGATGAGGATACCGATATGTACTGGGCCCGTAGCCGGGTGCTGGAATACCTCAGCCAGGTGGCGCCCTCGTTACCGGAAAACGCCCGGCCACAGCTGGGGCCTGATGCAACAGGTGTCGGTTGGGTCTATCTTTATGCCCTGCAGGACAAGACGGGTCAGCACGATATCAGCGAGCTTCGTTCGCTGCAGGATTGGTTTCTCAAATACGAGCTGCAGACGGTACCGGGCGTCTCCGAAGTTGCCGCTATCGGTGGCATGGTGAAGCAGTATCAGGTCAGGGTGCACCCGGACAAGCTGCGCGCACTGGGTATGCCGTTGTCTAATGTGCAGAACGCGATCCGGCGTGGCAACCAGGAGGTGGGGGCGTCTGTGGTCGAGATGGCCGAAGCCGAATACATGGTGCGCGTCAGCGGTTACATCCAGGGGGTGGAAGATCTGGAGAGGATCCCGCTCGGGGTAAACCAGAACGGCACGCCCTTGCTGCTGAAGGATGTGGCCGATATTGGTGTCGGACCGCAGATGCGCCGCGGTATCGCCGAACTGAATGGGGAAGGCGAAGTGGTCGGGGGGGTGGTGGTGATGCGCTTCGGAGAGAATGCGCAGAAAACCATCGACGGTGTTAAAGCCAAGCTGGAGATCCTGCAGCAGGGGCTGCCTGAGGGGGTTGAGGTCGTCACCGTCTATGACCGCTCCGGGCTGATCGGCAAGGCGGTGGATAATCTCTGGCAAAAGCTGCTGGAGGAGTTCATCGTCGTCGCCCTGGTCTGTATGTTGTTCCTGTTCCATGTTCGCTCCTCGCTGGTGGCCATCCTCAGCCTGCCGGTGGGGATACTGGTGGCATTCACGATCATGCATTGGCAGGGCATTAACGCCAACATCATGTCGCTCGGCGGGATTGCCATTGCGATCGGGGCCATGATTGATGGTGCCATCGTCATGATCGAGAACATGCATAAGCATATGGAGCGGACCCCACTGACCAAAGAGAACCGCTGGCAGATAGTTGCCGACTCCGCGAGCGAGGTGGGGTCGGCACTGTTCTTCAGCCTGTTGATCATCACCGTCAGCTTTTTGCCCGTTTTCACGCTGGAAGCACAGGAAGGGCGCATGTTTGCCCCCCTGGCATATACCAAGACGTATGCGATGGCTGCCGCTGCCGTGTTGGCGATCACCCTGGTGCCGGTGCTGATGGGCTACTTCATTCGCGGCAAGGTGCTGCCGGAGCACAAGAACCCCATCAATCGCCTGCTCACCGGCATTTATATGCCGACGTTGAAATGGGTGCTGCGGTTCCCGAAGATCACCCTGACGCTGGCATTGGTCATACTGGGTATAGGCCTCTGGCCGCTGGACAAGCTCGGCAGCGAGTTTATTCCGCCCCTGGATGAAGGGGATCTGATGTATATGCCCACCACCTATCCGGGAATATCGGTAGGGCAGGCACGTCAGGTACTACAGCAGACCGATAAGCTGATCCGCTCTGTGCCTGAGGTCGAAACTGTGTTCGGCAAGGTGGGAAGAGCCGACTCGGCGACCGATCCGGCACCGCTGACGATGATCGAGAGCATTATCCAGTTCAAGCCGCGTGAGCAGTGGCGTCCGGGCGTCACCCCCGAGAGCCTGAGGCTGGAGCTGGACTCGCTGGTGAAAATACCCGGTGTCACCAACGCCTGGGTGATGCCGATCAAGACCCGCATCGATATGCTGGCGACCGGTATCAAGACTCCGGTGGGGATCAAGATCGCCG
>JBFGZI010000276.1:0-3413 GCA_041586855.1 Oceanisphaera sp.
AATTCGCCACCTGCTGCGGACAGACACGCCACAGAATGACTAGCCTAAATTGGTTTTAACGCTTCAACCGTTAGGCACGGCATCCACGCGATTCTGTGAAGGATGACCTTCCAATTCCCTAAGTCACAGACAAGCTAGGGCAGAAGGGCTCTATCAGGTTATTAAGCTGCTAGTGCGTAGTTTTCGTCGTTTGCGACTATTTTTTTGCGATTTTTTAACGAGGCCTATCGCACCTCGGCATGCACCTAGGAGTTCGAGAATCTCGTCGAATCCAGAATCAGCCCCAAGTACACTTATGGTATGGCAATTACTGCCAAATCACAAGTGTTAGCGATTTTTATGTT
Organism: Oceanisphaera sp.; assembly: GCA_041586855.1. Taxonomy (GTDB): domain Bacteria; phylum Pseudomonadota; class Gammaproteobacteria; order Enterobacterales; family Aeromonadaceae; genus Oceanimonas. The sequence continues at coordinate 345 of JBFGZI010000276.1, forward strand.
TCATCATACGGTCTTTTTCTCGCTTCCAGTCGCGTTCCTTCACGTCCTGGCGTTTATCGTGGTGCTTTTTACCTTTCACCAGACCGATCTCGGCCTTCACCCAGGACTTGGACCAGTAAAGCGCCAAGGGCACCAGGGTATAACCTTCACGCTCCAGCAGACCGGACAGGCGATCAAGTTCGCGCCGCTTCATCAGCAGCTTGCGAGAGCGATGTGGGTCGCACACCACATGGGTGGAGGCTACGTTGAGAGGAACCACGGTGGCAGCAAATAAAAAGGCTTCACCATTTCTCATGAATACGTAAGCATCACCGATGTCTACCTTGCCGGCACGCATCGATTTTACTTCCCATCCTTGTAGTTCCAGCCCGACTTCGTATTTTTCTTCTACGAAATACTCGTGTCTAGCCTTCTTGTTGAGGGCTATGGTACTGGAACCGACTTTTTTCTTGGCTTTGTTTTTTGTCATAGTGACGCCATTATACGGGCCCGGTCGGAGGTTTGGAATTGCCGATACGGCAACTGCTTGTTTTTTGTACGATAGTAACGATGAGCCCAGCCTGGATTAATGTTAAAATCAGGCCGTCTTGCTGCCAGGAGAGGTTATGCCCAGTATTACCCGCAGTGCGTTGGTGATGTTCAGCGCACAACAGATGTATGAGTTGGTGAACGATATAGACTCGTATCCTCAGTTTTTACCCGGATGCGTGGCCAGTCGTATTGTATCCGAGTCGGACACTTCTATCACGGCGGCGTTGGATGTGGCCAAGGTGGGGATCCGCAAGACCTTTACCACGCGCAATGAACTTAAGCCTCATCGGCATATCAGTGTGGAACTGGTGGATGGCCCCTTCAAGACGCTCAACGGTGGTTGGACCTTCACGCCGCTGGATGTGGATGCCTGCAAAGTCGAGTTGAAGCTGCACTTCGAGTTTACCTCCCGTCTGGTGGAGATGGCTTTTGGCGGCGTATTCAAGGAACTGGCCAATGCCATGGTGCATTCATTCAGTGAGCGGGCAAGAGAGGTATACGGCCGTGAATCTTATTCGGGTTGAAATAGTGTATGCGCTGCCACAGCAGCAGACGGTGCTGAGCATGAAAGTATCGGCGGGGGATAGTGTCAGACAGGTAATAGAGCAATCCGGTATTCTGCAGCAATATCCCGAGATTAACCTGGATAACAATATGGTCGGCGTGTTCGGGCGGCAGGTGAAGCTGGATCAACCTTTGCTTGAGGGCGACAGAATCGAAATCTATCGTCCTCTATTGGCCGATCCCAAGGAAATTCGGCGGCGCCGTGCCGAGCAAGCCAAAGAAGAGGGGCGAGCGGACAAGGTCACCGGTGGCCGCCCCGATCCCAAGAGAGCCAAAAAGTGACAAGGCCATATGGTATGAACCACATGGCCAGCGGGTCTGCTACAGGCCCTGCTCAAAGGCAGCGGGAGCCTGATAGTCTCCGGCGATCGAGATCAGCGCATTATTGGTAAAGTCCAGGATCAACTGCTTCTGATCAACTTCGCCACGGCCCGGTTTCAGGTAATAGAGATACACCCAGCGATCATGGTTGAAACCGTCCAGGCTCATGGGGTTACCCAGCAGAAAGCGGACCTGTTCCTGGCTCATGCCCTGGCGCAGCTGGGCAACCTGCTTGGCTTCAATGTAGTTTCCCTGGGGAATATCCACCTTGTACACCAGGCCGCAACCGGTCAGAGGAAGAGTAAATAACAAGGGTAAAATCAAGGTTTTGAGTTGCATGGCTGCATTATATCCTGTGTGACTTGCTGGGCATGATAGCTGCTGACGATGGGCTTGTAAAAGCCGGCGCCATCTCAAGTTTCCGACGACAGGCGTCTGACCCGCCAACAGGGCATAGGTTCAGTGTTGCCTGTGATAGTCATTCGGCAGCCTGTGTCCTATCATCTTCGTTTTTAACGCTTTCTTTCGGGAGTAAGCCAATGGCAAAGCACGTTTTTCACTTAGGGATAACCGATGAGGATCTGCAAGGCGCTGCGCTTGCCATTATTCCGGGGGATCCGGAGCGGGTAGCGCGTATCGCCAGCCAGCTGGAGAATGCCCGGCACCTGGCCAGCAAACGGGAGTTCACCTCCTGGCTCGGAGAGCTGGACGGCAAGCCGGTGGTGGTCTGCTCTACCGGTATCGGTGGGCCTTCCACTTCCATTGCGGTGGAAGAGCTGGCTCAGCTGGGGGTGTCGACCTTCCTGCGTATCGGGACCACTGGCGCGATTCAGCGTCATATCAATGTCGGCGACATGATAGTGACCCAGGCTTCGGTGCGACTGGACGGCGCCAGCAGCCACTTCGCTCCCATGGAGTTTCCGGCGGTCGCCGATTTTGACTGTACCTGTGCGCTGGTCGATGCGGCCCGGGATCTGGGCATTACACCCCATATCGGGATCACTGCCTCGTCGGATACCTTCTACCCCGGCCAGGAGCGCTACGACACCTATTCGGCCCGTATGCTGCGCAAGTTTCAGGGCAGCATGAAAGAATGGCAGGGCATGGGGGTGCTGAACTATGAAATGGAGTCGGCCACCCTCTTTACCATGTGTTCCAGCCAGGGTCTGAAGGCTGGCTGTGTCGCCGGGGTGATCGTCAATCGTACCCAACAGGAAATTCCAGACGAGGTCACCATGCAGCAGGCCGAGCAGCAGGCGATAGATATCGTCATCGGAGCCGCTCGCCGTCTGGTATGACGAAAGACAGCTTTAGGGTCTGTTGACCTTTCGCGGTTAAATTTTGTTCGAGTTAAACGCGTTTTTATCGCGGCGAGAGGGATGTAGCCTAGTCATTCTAAGCAAAGCCCTCTCAACAAAGAGAAAAACGCGTTTAGCCGAACCCGGAGGGCAGCGTTTGTGGGGTCTTGCTACTGCGTTATCGCTTATTTATGTAGAGTGACTACACGGCATAAGTTCTGCCTTGTATCAAGACCCCACAAACTGCTGCAAAAATCATCTTGAAAGGTCAACAGACCCTAATACCAATCTAAATACAAATATGATCTATTTCAAAGCTGGACACGAGAGGAAACAGAGCCACCTCCCCCGACAC
>JBFGZI010000277.1:0-3406 GCA_041586855.1 Oceanisphaera sp.
CATGGAGGTATTCACGGCGTGTCGGCGGAGCGGGCCCTTTGTCCGACCTTTACAGAGCAACCAAATAGATCAGTTATTTAATCAGTTTGGTATTATACCAATCTGAATAAAAATATGATCTTTCTCAAGTCCGAACTCAGAGTTGTCTGCAGACAGTGCCAACAGATGACTCTACGGCATCAAGGAGGACAAAGGGATCTGCTCAGCCAGGATGGTGCGGCTGAGCCTACATGGAGGTATTCACGGCGTGTCGGCGGAGCGGGCCCTTTGTCCGACCTTTGCAGAGCAACCAAATAGATCAGTTATTTACTCTGTTTGGTATTACTTCATGAATCAATCTGGAACTTTCCGGTTTATCTGATATAAACAAATCCTGTTGTTCCAAGATAAAAGATAATTATATGCGATGGGATCTCAAGGGCTGGGCGGCACTGCATGCTCTGGCGCTGTTGCTGTTTTTTTCCTGGTTGCTGGGTTACTGGCAAGGCTTGGACGAAGGTATATTCTGGTGGTTTAACAACCGGTTAGTGGCAGAGCCAGAGTTTGCTGAATTTGTAGCTTTCGTAAATCAACGCTGGATTGATGGTGTCGTTGCACTCTTGATGGCCGGCTTTGTGTTCCGCCATGCCTGGCTGGTGACAGGGCGCGAGCGGGCTCAAATTGGTTGTTTGCTGTTATTGATGGCCGGCTGTTTTTCTCTGCAGACAGCAGCGGGTAAAGCCTTGCCCATCGAGCGGTCCAGCCCCACTATTGTCTACGAGCAGGCGGAGCGGGTCAGTCAACTGGTGCCTCATATCAAGGCCAAGGATGCATCCGGTGATTCCTTCCCCAGCGATCATGGCATCGGCTTTGCCACCTTCCTGCTGTTCGCCTGTTATCGTTTTCCGCGCCGTTATCTCTATGCAGTGGCGCCGCTGGCCTTTGCTTTGGCCATGCCCAGGGTCATGTCGGGCGCTCATTGGTTTACCGACTTTATCTGTGGCTCCGTCCCCCTGGCACTGATCACCGGTGCCTGGTTATTCCATACTCCGCTGGCCCATAGATTGACCGAGGCGATGATCACGCCGGTCGAAAAGCTGCTGCTCAGGTGGCGGTTGCAAGGTTGAGGAGCGAGGGCGGCCATGGTCCGCCCTTGTCTTTATACGGTAGTTTATGCCGGCAGGGTGAACCGCTCGTTGCAGGGCAGAATATCGTAGTCCACGATCACGGCTTCACCGGACAGGTGTCGGCGCAGCATATCGAAGGCGGCGAAGGCCAGCAGGCGGCGGCGGTTCAGCGGGTCACGGAAGTGCAGTTTCAGCGTCTGGGCCTGGCAGCCCTGATCGGTATGCAGGGCCATGGGAACGCCTTGCGGACCCTCGGCGCCGATGGCCAGCGCCATCGGTCGGGCCGAGGTACTCAGCCAGCGCGCCAGATCTTCGGCGCTGTCCGGCAGCCCCGCCACATAATGGCCTTCAAACTCACGGGTAATGGTACTGATGGTGTCGGTCAGTCGACCGCCGCTGGCGTCCTCGAAGATGGTCAGATCCTTGTCCAATAACAGTGGGCCCAGGCTGGCGGTAAAATTCATCTCGTCCCTGGCCACCAGATGAGTGCCCACTTCCGCCAGCAGCTGCGCTTCGGCGGCGGCAATGTCGGCGGTATCTTCGGTTTCGATGATCAGCTTCAGCTCTATGGTTGGCGAATTGGCTCTGTAGCCGAGAGTAATGCCGGCCGGCCATTGCTGATGGTCAAGCCGGTCGCTGAGGCCAGATTCGGACAGACCGAAAAGGAAGAAGCGACGTACCTGACTATGGCCATTCTGCCCGAGCTGCCGGCGCAGCCGTGGCAGTATTTCATCGTCCATCATTTTCTTCAGCTCGGACGGCACGCCAGGCGTAAAGAAAAAGGTCGCGCGGTTGAGTTTGATGGCAAAGCCACAGGCGGTACCTACCGGGTTGTCCACCAGCTCGGCGCCTTGCGGCAGCATGGCCTGTTTGCTGTTGCTCTGGGGCATGACGCGATTACGGCTGCTGTATTTCTGCTGCATTACCTCGAGCCAGTGCCGATTCAGCTCCAGAGGCACGCCGGCGGCCTCGGCCATGGCCTCGGCACTGATATCGTCCGAGGTAGGCCCCAGGCCGCCATTGACGATCACCAGGTCGGCCTGATGGCTGCGTTGCACAAACAGCTCGACCAGATCGGCCTTGTTATCGCCTACGGTGAAGCGACGGCGAACCTGCCAACCCTGCTCCAGCAGCCGCTGTGACAGCCAGCCGGCATTGGTATCCGTTATCAGACCGGTCAGGATTTCATCACCGGTACTCACCAGTTCAATCACAGCTTCCATATTCTTATCCTCGAGGTGCGTTACCGGGATTTTACCGTATCTTCGCTCTGCGGCACACGCCGGGGATGACAAGAGACGCCGCTTTGTTGTAGATTTCTAGATGTCTAGACTTTCTTACCGATGCTGTACATGGAGTGAGCAAATGCCCATCAGAATTCCGGATCGCCTGCCAGCGGCCGATGTCCTGACTCAGGAAAATATCTTCGTGATGACGGAGACCCGGGCGGTCAATCAGGAAATCCGCCCGATGCGGGTACTGCTGCTTAATCTGATGCCGAAGAAAATTGAAACCGAAAATCAGCTGTTGCGCATGCTGTCCAACTCGCCGCTGCAGATTGGCGTGGATTTGCTGCGAATCGACGACCGGCCCTCGAAGAATACGCCCCAGTCGCATCTGGAGCATTTTTATCATGATTTCGAACAGGTACAGGATCAATTTTACGATGGCCTCATCATTACCGGTGCTCCCCTGGGGCTGACCGATTTCTGCGATGTGGTGTACTGGGACAAGATAGAGCAGATAGTGGCGTGGGCCAAAAGCCATGTGACCTCGACCCTGTTTCTGTGCTGGGCGGCCCAGGCCGGCTTGAAAATTCTGTACGGGCTGGACAAGCGCACCCGGCTGGAAAAACTGTCTGGCGTCTATGAGCATCAGAATCTGGCCCAGTACGAGCCACTGGTACGCGGTTTCGACGATGTGTTTCTGGCGCCCCATTCCCGCTATGCGGATTTTCCGGTGGATCTCATCCGACAAAAGACAGACTTGAAAATACTGGCGGCGTCGGAACAGGCGGGTGTGTATCTGGCGGCCAGTCCGGACGGACGGCAGGTGTTCGTCACCGGCCACCCGGAATACGATGCGGATACGCTGCATGCGGAATACAAGCGGGATCTGGATGTGGGTATCGAGCCGCAGATGCCGGAGAACTATTATCCCGACAACAATGCCGATAACTCACCCCGGGCCACCTGGCGCAGCCATGGTCACCTGCTGTTTGCCAACTGGCTGAACTATCACGTGTACCAGCTGACCCCCTACGACCTGCGCACCCTGAGCGCCACCGGCGAGTCGCTTAC
>JBFGZI010000278.1:0-3389 GCA_041586855.1 Oceanisphaera sp.
CAAGGAACGCTGGTACTGGGATACCCGCCGGGAATACTGGTTCCGAGGCACCCTGAAGGAATAGGCATGTTACCGAACCCGGCCCGGAACGGCATATGACCGACTCGCATCCTGATCCGACCGGGAATACCAGGCTGATCCGCTCCCTCAGGTTCGCCCTGTTAATCGGCATTGTTATCGCACTGAATATGGCCGGCAGCTGGCTGGCCGGTCAGCTCAACCTGCAGCTGTTTCCCCGGCACGAAGCGCTGATCAACATCATGGTGCTGGCGGCGGCCTGCCTCTATATCGGCCTGATGGCCATTCCCTTCATGCCCGGCATAGAGGTCGGCCTGGCGCTGATGATGTTGCTGGGCAGCAAGGGCGCCCTGCTGGTCTATCTGTGCACCCTTGTTGCCCTGTCGTTAAGCTTTCTGATCGGCAGGATAATCCCTCCGCCCCAGATTTACCGGCTGCTGAACTGGCTGCATCTTCATCGGGCCGGCGCCCTGGTCAAGCAGCTTGCCCCCCTGAACCGGCAACAGCGGCTGGCACTGCTCGGCGAGCAGCTTCCCGGGGGCATAGCGCCCTTGCTGTTGAAATACCGCTACCTGACCATCGCCGTTGCCCTTAACCTGCCCGGCAACGCCCTGATTGGCGGGGGTGGCGGCATCGGCCTGGTGGTGGGCATGAGCCGGCTCATTCCCTTTCACGGCTTTATCACCCTGATCGCCCTGGCCGTGGCCCCGGTACCGCTCTGGTTTTTCTTTTTCGGCGGTTAAGCCAGCATGTTGCGTGGCCAGCTTCCCAAGCCGCTGCGTACCGGTTAGCGGCGGTAAAAGTGCCGCGGTATGACCCCCTGATTGATCCAAATCAAGGAAACTATAGCCAGGTAGCAAGTTTTCCATATGAACCCTCGTTCAATGGCTGTTCGTTATATAATCACGGTGATGATTTTTATGACCAACATAGAAGGCGTACTGCATTACGCCATGAACGGGATAACAACCTATGAATTGGGAAATATTCGAATTCGGCATCGAGGTGCTGAAAGCACTGATCTTGCTGTTCATTACGGGTTTCCTGGTTTGGCAGGGAAGATCCCGTCACCAGGAACAAAAAGGCTGGGCCAGGATCCTGACCGGTTTCACCCTGCTGACTTTTGCCTCCCTGCTGGATATCACCGACGAGTTTGACGCGCTGGCACAGTTTGTGGTCATTGGTGACACGGCAGTTCAGTCCTTTCTGGAAAAGGTAGTAGGATTTTCGGGCGGTTTCCTGATGCTGTTATGGGGATTGTTAATCTGGATCCCGACCCAGAAGCAGATGACAGAACGCCTGCATCGGCAGGTCCGGGAACGTACCGCCGACCTGCTGAAGGCGAAAATGTTTACCGAGGCGGTAGTGGGTCAGAGCCATGATCTGGTGGTAGCCTGCAATACCGACGGCCATCTCACCCACTGTAATAACCGCGACCAGGGGGATTTACTCTGGGCCACTCCTGGCCTGACCCTTGAGGAATGGAGCCATCGCCACTCCTGCTACGCGGCAGACGGGGAGATACCCTTGTCTCTGAAGCAATTACCGCTTTACCGCGCCCTGCACGGCGAATCGATCGCCGCGGAAGAAATCACCGTCCGGGAGCAAGATCAGACGCTCCACATACTGCTGCTCAGTGGCGGCCCCATCCATGATGAAGTCGGCAATCAAATCGGTGCCATGATCTCGGCCTACGATATCACCACCCAGAAGCGGCTCGAAGAACAGCTCAGGCACCAGGCCCAGCACGACAAACTGACCGGCCTGCCCAACCGGGTGTTGTTTCACGACCGACTGACGCAGGCCATCCGGCTGGCACGCAGGAGCAAGGATCCGGTGGCGGTGATGATGCTGGATCTGGACAAGTTCAAGGAGGTCAACGACAGCCTGGGCCATGCCGCCGGGGATCAGCTCCTGCAACAGGTGACCCGGCGACTGCAGCAGTGCATTCGCGACCATGACACCCTGGCCCGCCTGGGCGGTGACGAATTCGCCATCGTGCTGGCGCCAACCCGGCAGGATACGCCCTTCGCCCCCCAGGCCGTCGCCAAACGCATACTGGAACAACTCACCCAGCCCTTCTGGCTGAATGAACAACAGGTCCGGATCAGCGTCAGCATCGGCATCGCTCGGTCCCCTGAAGACGGGCAATCCAGTGAGACGCTGCTGCTCAATGCCGACGCCGCCATGTATCAGGCCAAGACCGAGGGGCGTAATGGCTATCGTTGCTATCAGCCACACCTGAACCAGGAAGCCCTGGCACGGCTGACGCTTGAAAACGATCTGGCACAAGCACTCGAGCTGAACCAGTTCAGCCTCCACTATCAGCCATTGGTGCAAGCAGCCAATGGTCGCTGTGTGGCGGTCGAGGCCTTGCTGCGCTGGCAGCATCCGGTCAGAGGGCCGATCCCGCCCGCCGAGTTTATCCCGCTGGCCGAACGCAGCGGCTTGATAGTGCCCCTCGGCGAATGGGTGCTGCGCACCGCCTGCAGCCAGCTGAAACGCTGGCAGCAGCAGGGCCTGCCCCTGCTCAGGATTGCCGTCAACCTGTCGGAACGCCAGCTGCATCAGCCGGATCTGACCGAGCGCATCGCCCGGATACTGCAGGACACCCAGCTCCCCGCCGGCAGCCTTGAGCTGGAGCTGACCGAAAGCATGCTGATCCAGAACAGCGAGGCCATGCTCACCCTGCTCAACAGCCTACGGCAACTGGGGGTGCAGCTGGCCATCGATGATTTTGGTACCGGCTACTCTTCGCTGTCCTATCTGCAGCAGTTTCCGGTCAGCCGGCTGAAGCTGGATCGCTCCTTTGTGCAGGACATACCCCGGGACACTGTGCTCAGCCAGGCAATTATCGAGCTGGCCCACCGGCTGCACATGAAGGTGGTGGCCGAAGGAGTAGAAAACGAGGCCCAGCGAGCTTTTCTGGCAGCCCATGATTGCGATGAACTGCAGGGATTCCTGTTTTCCCGGGCGGTACCGGCCGAAGAGCTGACACAACTGCTGGCTACGGCCGGCGATAGCCCGTCTGCCCCCCATGCGGGCAGCCCCTTGAGCTCCCCGGCCAGGTCGGGCTGAATCAAAAAAAGGCCGCAGGCATAACGCCTGCGGCCTCTGTCGTTCACCGGACCCGAATTCAGGCCTTGTTCTGTTCCGCCTGGCAAGCGGCGGCGGTAAACAGCACGTCGGTGGAGCTGTTCAAGCCGGTTTCTGCCGAATCCTGCAGTACGCCGATGATGAAGCCCACGGCCACTACCTGCATGGCTACCTCGTTGGAGATGCCGAACAGGCTGCAGGCCAGGGGGATCAGCAGCAAAGAGCCGCCGGCCACGCCGGAGGCGCCACAGGCAGAAATGGAAGCGATCACGCTC
>JBFGZI010000279.1:0-3344 GCA_041586855.1 Oceanisphaera sp.
ATGGACGGTTGCCTGGCCTGCAAGGCCTGCTCCAGCCAGTGTCCGATCAAGGTAGACGTGCCGACCTTCCGTGCCCGCTTTTTGCAGCTGTATCACCAGCGTTATCAGCGTCCGCCCAAGGATTACATGGTGTCCTGGGTTGAAAGCTACACCCCCTGGATGGCCCGGGTGCCCAAGCTGGTCAACCCGCTGATGGGCCACAAGTGGGTACAAAGCGGCGCCCGCTCGCTGCTGGGCATGGTGGACATGCCGAAGGTGAGCGATCCCAGTCTGAAGAGCCTGCTGGCCACCGGGCCGGCGGCGCGCTTCGACATGGCCGAGCTGCAGGCACTCAGTGACGAGCAGAAGGCGAAAACCCTGCTGATAGTGCAGGATCCTTTCACCTCCTTCTATGACGCCAGAGTGGTGTACGATCTGGTGCAGCTGGCCACCGCGCTCGGCTTCAACCCTGTGGTGCTGCCGTTCAAACCCAACGGCAAGCCGGCCCACGTCAAAGGCTTTCTGCGTCGTTTCGCCGGCATGGCCGCCGACAGTGCCCAGTTCCTCAATCATCTGGCCCGGCTCGGCATTCCGCTGGTGGGGGTCGATCCGTCGCTGGTGCTCTGTTACCGGGACGAATACACCAAGGTGCTGGGGCCGGCCCGGGGCAACTTCGAAGTGTTGCTGCCGCAGGAATGGCTGCTGCAGCAACTGGAACGGCTGCCGGCCAGAACGCCGGATGGCGAGCCCTGGTATCTGTTTGCCCATTGCACCGAAAAGACCGCCCTGCCGGCCACCCATCAGGACTGGAGCCGGATCTTTGCCCATCTGGGCGCAAAGCTGGAGCCGGTATCCGTGGGCTGCTGCGGCATGGCCGGTACCTATGGCCACGAGCGCGAGCACGCCGAAGGTTCCAAACAGCTGTATGGTATGAGCTGGGCCGAGCCGATGAAGAAGCTACCGCGCGATCGTTGCATGGCCACCGGTTTCTCCTGTCGCAGCCAGGTCAAACGCATCGAAGGGCAGGGCATCAAGCATCCGGTACAGGCACTGCTAAGCTTGCTGGCGTGAGTCGGGCGTGAGGAGGGAAGGGTGAGGTGTGAGGAGTAAAAGACCAGGCCTGCAGATTCGGTGTTTTGCTCCTCACATCTTTCACCCCTCACTCCTCACAATATTTTCGAATAAGGAGAAATGATGGGTCTGATACTGGGTTTGATTATCGGTGGTCTGGCCGGCTGGATCGCCGGTAACCTGATGAAGGGGCAGGGCTTCGGCCTGCTGGGCAACATTCTGGTCGGTCTGGTGGGCGGCTTTCTCGGCGGTGTGGTGTTTCGCCTGCTGGGGCTGGCGGCCACCGGCGTTATCGGCTCTCTGATCATGTCGGTCATCGGCGCCGTCCTGCTGATTTTCATCGTCGGTAAAATCAGACGATCAAAGCTGTAAGCTGCGCGCCGGTTTTTTCGTCATACGCCAGCTAGCGGAATTAAAGAGGCAACAGGGTTGCTTCCTCCGACACGCTTCGGTGAAATGACACGAACTGTTTCAGCCTGCTGCGAACATTCACTGGATATTCGGTCAGGCTGCAACCGTTCGTCACGGCGAGACAAGCTCGCCCCATGTAACGCTCAGCACATGACATCCCTGTCATGTGATGGTCGGCTGAGGCAATCCCTGTTATCTCTTTCATGATGAGGAGCTGGCTGCTGGTTATGCCATCAGAGGACTTCGGTGCTGGATGAGGGCAAAGGGCGTCTGCTCAGCCGACCATTCGCGCCAGGGATGGCGCGGCTGAGCCCCCAGGGAAGGGTTCACGGCGAGTCGGCGGAGTAGTGCCCTTTGTCCGATTGCCTGCTGTCATATCACTGCCCTCTGATCTTAATTAATACTGGACAAACAACCCCGATTAGCAGAGAATGCGCCCTCAGCCCAGTTGGGCATGACCTTTTGTGATGTGGGTCACGATATTTAAGCTGTAATGTGTTGCTTGAGCATCGTAATAACCCGCCTATTCGGCATGCTACGTGGTGGTGCATCAGATGCATTCATCAGAACCCTGGGTTTTAGTAGCTGCCAAAATATGTGCGTTGAAGCGGGTTATATTGCGTTGGTCTGGAGGTTAACGCAAATCACGTCCGCGCCACACGACGCGAATCCTTCGAGGATCCGCACGTCCCCTTCATTTGGGCGCGACGACACAAGTCTGGCAGATCGACATCCATGATGAGAAAGACTGACTGGTTTTTATCAGGCAGTTAACCATGGCGGTGTTGAGACAAAAACGGCCAGATTAGCCTTGTGAATCTTAGTGTTAAACACACTCTGTAAAGGGAAGCCCTCACCTCTGGTGAGCATGGGTTGTCCCTGGCCTTTTACTGTATCAGTCCGCCGACATTCTATTAATTCGGAACTGTTAAATGACAAATACTTCTATTGTACCTGCTGCTAACGTACCTGCTTTCACCGAACTGGGTCTGGCTCCTGAAGTCTTAAAAGCACTGACCGATGCCGGTTATGTGACGCCTTCTGCAATTCAGGCTGCTGCGATTCCTACTCTGTTGAGCGGTCAGGACGTATTGGGCCTGGCCCAAACCGGTACTGGTAAAACAGCGGCATTCGCACTGCCGCTGCTGAGCACCATCACCGGTGGCAATGCTACCCCGCAGGTACTGGTACTGGCGCCGACTCGTGAGCTGGCCATCCAGGTTGCCGAGTCTTTCGAAGGCTACGCCAAGTACCGCAAAGACATCCGTATCCTGTCCATCTATGGTGGCCAGGCGTATGACTCGCAAATTCGTTCTCTGAAGCGTGGCGTCGACATCGTTGTCGGTACCCCGGGCCGGGTGATGGACCACATGCGTCGTGGCACCCTGAAGCTGGACAACCTGAAAGCACTGGTACTGGACGAAGCAGATGAAATGCTGCGCATGGGCTTTATCGACGACGTTGAGTGGATTCTGGAGCAAACTCCGGCCACCCGTCAGATTGCCCTGTTCTCGGCCACCATGCCGCCGGCCATTCAGCGTGTTGCGCAAAAGTACCTGAAAAATCCGAAAGAAGTACGGATCGAAAACAAGACCCGTACCAACTCCAGCATTCGTCAGCGTTACTGGTTTGTGCGTGGCATGAACAAGCACGAAGGCCTGTGCCGTCTGGTTGAGACCGAAGACATGGATGCCATGCTGGTATTCGTGCGCACTCGTAAAGATGCCGAAGATCTGGCGGACATGATGAGTCGCGAAGGTCACGCCTGTGAAGCGCTGCACGGTGATATTCCGCAGAAACTGCGTGAAAAAGTGATTGAGCGTCTGAAGAACGGTCGCTTGAACATACTGGTGGCTACCGACGTGGTTGCCCGTGGTCTGGAC
>JBFGZI010000280.1:0-3341 GCA_041586855.1 Oceanisphaera sp.
CCGGGCACAGGCTGTCGGGGAAAGTGGCATCGGGCAGAAAGACCTTGTTGCAACGCTCTGCGGCCAGGGTCGCCACCTGCTCGGGCCTGTGACTCCACAGCAGGGTCTGGTGACCATTACGCGAGATGGCAATGGCCAGTGCCGTACCATAGGAGCCAGCACCCAGAACCGAGATGACGGCATCCTTATGCATCAGGCATTCGCCTGCTGTTGCTGCTGGGCACGCTGTACGTGGGCGGCAAACAGGGCATCGAAGTTCACCGGCGCCAGGTTCAGCTGCGGGAAGGAACCGCGGCCCACCAGGCTACCCACGGTTTCACGGGCATAGGGGAACAGGATGTTGGGGCAGAAGGCACCCAGACAATGGGCCAGTTGCGGCTCGGCCATGTTACCTATGGTGAAGATACCGGCCTGCTGAATTTCGCACAGGTAAACGGTTTCGCCTTCGCCCATGTGGCAGGTCACGGTCAGGGTCAGCACTACCTCGAATACGTTGTCACCCAGACGGGCGCTCTTGGTATCCAGGTCCAGCTTTACTTCCGGCTTCCATTCTTTCTGGAACACCAGCGGCGTCGACGGGGCTTCGAAAGACACGTCCTTCAGGTAAACACGCTGGATCTGAAATTCAACCTGTTGCTCGGCCTCGGTGTTGGCGCCGTTTGCTGCTTCAGCCATGGAGATATCCTTATTTGTATGCGTTGAAAGTTTAACGTTTGGTTACCGGCAGATTCTGGGTACGCCAGTCTGCCATGCCACCACGCAGGGCGTGAATCTGTTTGAAACCGGCTTTGGTCAACAGTCGGCCGACACCACCGGTGGTCATGCCGGTTTCGCACACCAGCACCAACGGCTTGTCCCGGTATTTTTCGATCAGGTTCAGCTTGTTGGCCTTGAGCTGAGCGGCGGGCACGTTGATGGCGCCGGCAATATGCCCCTTGCGGAATTCCTCGGTGGTACGCACATCCACTACAACCGCATCCTGCTTGTTGATAAGCAGCACCGCTTGCTGGGAGGCGACTAACTGCACCTTGTTCAGTTTGGACATCAGGGTCATGTAGATGATCACGGCTACCAGGCCCAGCCAGACCATGGTCAGCATGGGGTGACGGGCGGCAAAATCGAGGTACTCTTGCATAATGTTACTTCTTTCGAGTCAAAATACGGAAAAACCCGAGTATACATGTGGCATCGGCAAATAACAGCAGCCCGAGTCCAATCGACCCTCTCCACCTTTCGATCTGCCTTCTCCATCGGAATGACCTCGGTCTTCGGCTGGAGACCAAATCGGCAACTGTAGTAATATGGTGAGAGTTTCACCCACCTCGATCTCAACTTTCAAATAACAACATAGGCTTACACCATGAACCCAACCAAGAAGCCCCTAGTACTCATCATTATGGATGGCTGGGGCTATAGTGACAAAACCGAACACAACGCGATTCACACCGCTCGCACCCCGGTGCTCGACGGCCTGATGAAGAACTGCCCCTCCATGCTGATTTCCACCTCCGGACACGATGTGGGTTTGCCCGATGGCCAGATGGGCAATTCCGAGGTGGGCCACGTCAACATAGGTGCCGGCCGTATCGTCTATCAGGAGCTGACCCGCATCGACAAAGCCATTGTGGATGGAGATTTCTTCACCAATCCGGTGCTGTCTGCCGCCGTGGATGGCGCCGCGACCAGGGGCAAGGCGGTCCATATCATGGGTCTGCTGTCCCCGGGTGGTGTGCACAGCCACGAAGACCAGATCGCCGCCATGGTCCGGATGGCCGCCGAACGCGGTGCCGAACACATCTACCTGCACGGTTTTCTTGATGGCCGGGACGTGGCCCCCCGCTCCGCCCAGGCATCCATCGAGCGGTTCGAGGCCCTGTTTGCCGAACTGGGCAAAGGCCGGCTGGCTTCCATCGTCGGTCGCTACTTCGCCATGGACAGAGACAACCGCTGGGATCGAGTCCAGAGTGCCTATGAGCTGCTGACCCGGGGCCAGGGCGAACATCACTTTGCCACCGGTGTCGAGGCGCTGCAGGCCGCCTATGCCCGGGACGAGAACGACGAGTTCGTCAAGGCCACCACCATCGGTGAGCCGGTGGCCATGCAGGACGGCGATGCGGTCATCTTCATGAACTTTCGCGCCGACCGGGCCCGGGAGCTGAGCCGCGCCTTCGTCGAAGACGACTTTACCGGTTTCGAACGTGCCAGCCGGCCCGCCCTGAGCAACTTCGTGATGCTCACCGAATATGCCGCCGACATCCATACCGCCTGCGCCTATCCGCCGGAGTCGCTGCCCAACACCCTGGGCGAGTGGCTGGCCAAGCATGACAAGACTCAGCTACGTATTTCCGAAACCGAGAAATACGCGCACGTTACCTTTTTCTTCAACGGCGGCCGGGAAGAATGCTTCGCCGGTGAACAGCGCGAGCTGATCCCCAGCCCCCAGGTGGCCACCTACGATCTGCAGCCGGAAATGAACGCCGAACTGCTCACCGACAAGCTGGTTGCCGCCATCAGAAGCCAGGCATTCGACGTCATCATCTGCAACTACCCCAACGGCGACATGGTCGGCCACACCGGGGTGTTCGAGGCGGCAGTCAAGGCCTGTGAAGCCGTTGATACCTCCATCGGGCGGGTGGTAGCCGCACTGAAAGAAGTGGGCGGCGAGGCGCTGATCACCGCCGACCACGGCAATGCCGAGCAGATGGTCAACCCGGTGACCGGCCTGGTACAGACAGCCCACACCAACCTGCCGGTGCCACTGATCTATGTCGGCCGTGATGCCGTTCCGGCGGAGAAGGGACGGCTTTCGGATCTGGCGCCCACCATGCTGACGCTGCTGGGCATGGAAACACCGACGCAAATGACTGGCAAGCCTCTGATGGTTCTGAAATAATCAGGCCCATATGGGCAAACAACGACTGATCGTTTCATTATTATTGATAAGCACCGGCCTGATGGCCGGTGCTTTCGCTTGGGCGGATGACAACAAGGATCTCAAGAACGTTCAGGGTCAGATCGCCAGCCAGAAGCAAGACGTACAGCAACAGAAAAAGCAGCTGAACGAGTTGCAGCAACAGCTCGCCAGAGATGAAAAAGCCATTTCCAACCTGGCCCGGGAGCTGAACCAGACTCAGCACAAGCTGAAAGAAAACGAAACCGCCCTCGCCCGACTGGACAAAGAGCACCAGACCCTGGGCAAACAGGCCGAGCAACAGCAGCACTTGCTGGCAGAACAACTCAGGGCCGCCTATCAGAATGGCCGCCACGATTACCTGAAACTGCTGCTCAACGGCCAGGACAGTACAGAGATAGATCGACTGCTGCACTACTATGCCCATCTC
>JBFGZI010000281.1:0-3326 GCA_041586855.1 Oceanisphaera sp.
CGGTTTGCCGGTGTGTTCCACCGAAGTCAGGCTGGTCGACGATAACGACGAGGAAATACACCTGACCCACACTCCCGGCGAGATGGAGGTGAAGGGCCCCCAGGTGATGAGCGGTTACTGGGGCCAGAGTGGCGACGATGACGGCACCTTTCATGACGGCTGGCTGCGTACCGGCGATATCGCCACCATCAACGCACAGGGCTTTTTGAACATTGTGGATCGCAAGAAGGACATGATACTGGTATCCGGTTTCAATGTGTTCCCCAATGAAATCGAAGAGGTGGCCATGCAGCACCCGGGGGTACTGGAGGCGGCGGCGGTGGGGGTTCCTCACAAGAACAGCGGAGAAATCGTCAAGCTGGTGGTGGTGAAGAAGCCGGGCGCCAGCCTGGACGAAAAAGCGCTGATCAGCCATTGTCGCCAATATCTGACTGCCTATAAGGTGCCTAAGGTGATAGAATTTCGTGACGAATTGCCCAAAACCAATGTCGGTAAAATACTGCGCCGGGAGCTGCGAGAAGCCGCTGCCTGAGTCGAAACCCCGGGCAACCGGGGTTTTTATTTTGCCGATCACTCAGAGCGCCCATGACTTATACACTGATCACCGATAACCAGACTCTGGCCGACTTCTGTGCCACCGACGCCAGCGTGCTGGCGCTGGATACCGAATTTGTTCGCACCCGTACCTTCTACGCCAAGCCTGGCCTCTACCAGCTGTTCGACGGCCGGCGCACGGCGCTGATTGATCCGGTCGCCGTGTCCGATCTGTCGCCGCTATGGCGTTTGTTGCACGATCCCGACCGTCTGTGTGTACTGCACGCGGGGGGAGAGGATCTGGAACTGTTCCAGCATCAGAGCGGCGCCTTGCCGGCCCGGCTGCACGATACTCAGCTGGCGGCCGCCTTTCTTGGCTATGGTACCCAGCTGGGTTTTGCCCCTCTGGTTGAAAAATTGCTGGGTGTAAGCCTGGACAAGGCCCATGCCCGTACCGACTGGCTGGCCCGGCCCTTGTCGAGTGCGCAGCTGAGCTATGCGGCCGACGATGTGATTTATCTCTATCCCGTGTATCAGAAGCTGATGCAACAGCTACAGCAGAAGGGGTTGACCGACTGGTTCGAGCAGGAATGCGAGCGGGCGGTGAAGCGACGCAGCGAGAGTGTGGCTCCTGCGCTTGCCTATCTGGATATCAAGAATGCCTGGACCCTGGACCGTCAGGCGCTGGGTATATTGCAGCGGTTGTGTCAGTGGCGGTTGACCGAGGCCCGCCGTCGGGATCTGGCGGTCAACTTTGTGGTGAAGGAAGCGAATCTGTTTCGCGTGGCGGAGCGGGCACCGCAGAGTCTGGGTGATCTGAATCGTCTGGGGCTGGAACCGATGGAAATCAAGCGTCATGGCGACACCTTGCTGGCGCTGGTACAACAGGCGCTGGATGCTCCCGACAGCTGGCCGGAGCCGGTGCAACGACTGGTGGATTATCCGGGCTACAAGGCAGAGCTCAAGCGTATCAAGGGCATTGTGGAACTTGCCGGAGAGCAGGCCGAAATTCCGGCGGAGTTGATCGCGTCCAAGCGATTGATCCATCAGTACCTGAGCTGGAAGTGGCGGCTGGAAGAAAGCAAAGAGATGACGCCTACCTTGTTGCAAGGCTGGCGAGGAGAGCTGCTTACATCACAGCTGTGATCTGATGAACCAATAAAAAGGGGGGCGAACAAACTCGCCCCTGGCTTTTACGGTGCGACCGGTTTTTCTTCTTTTTCGTCGAGATCGGGGAACATGATGTTGAGCTCCAGCACCGACAAATTGTCGCCTTTCTGATCGAGCTGTACCGAAATCTGATCGATGTCTATCTTCACATATTTACGAATCACCTCCAGAATATCCTGTTGCATCTGCGGCAGATAATCCGGGGTATCCCGCTGGCTACGTTCGTGAGCAACAATGATCTGCAGGCGCTCTTTGGCGAGCTTGGCGCTGTTCTGGGTCTTTTTTGAACGAAAATAGTCCAGTAGAGACATGGGTTAACTCCCAAAAAGTCGGCTAAAAAATCCCTTCTTCTCTTCATCGAGGAAACGGAAGGAGCGTTCTTCGCCCAGCAGGCGGGCGACGGTGTCGGCATAGGCCAGAGCGGCATCGGACTCGCCATCCAGGATCACCGGCTCACCGGCGTTTGATGCCTTGAGCACGGCCTGGGATTCGGGGATCACGCCCAGCAGAGGAATGGCCAGTATTTCCTGTACATCGTGCACGCTCAGCATGTCGCCACGGCTGACACGCTCGGGGGAGTAGCGGGTCAGCAACAGATGTTCCCTGATGGGCTCCATGCCTTTTTCGGCCCGGCGTGACTTGGACGAAAGAATCCCCAGAATGCGGTCGGAATCCCGTACCGAGGACACTTCAGGGTTGGTGGTGACGATGGCTTCATCGGCAAAATACAGGGCCATCAGCGCGCCGGTTTCGATGCCGGCGGGCGAGTCGCAGATGATGTACTCGAAACCCATGTCGGCCAGATCGTTGAGGATTTTTTCTACCCCTTCCCGGGTCAGGGCGTCTTTGTCTCTGGTCTGGGAGGCGGGCAGGATATAGAGTTGCTCGACCCGTTTATCCCGGATCAGTGCCTGAGTAAGGTTGGCGTCACCGTTAATCACGTTAACAAAGTCGTATACGACGCGACGCTCGCAACCCATGATCAAATCCAGGTTGCGTAAGCCGATATCAAAATCAACCACCACGGTTTTATGACCAAGGCTGGCCAGACCGGTGCTGATGGCTGCACTGGAGGTGGTTTTACCCACGCCCCCTTTCCCTGAAGTGACGACGATAATTCGTGCCATAGTGTGTTCCTAAAAACGTAAAATTAGAGGCGATCGAACTTTAACTGTTCGCCCGCCAGAGAAATAGTCACTGGCTGTTCCCAGTTAACACCCTGTAATCCATCACTGAGTTGGTAATGGCCGGCAACAGAAATCAATTCGGCCATCAATTGCTGACAATAAATGCGGGCCGATTCGTTGCCCTTGGCACCGGCCACGGCCCGGCCCCGCAGCTGACCATAAATATGAATGCTGTCATCGGCGATCACTTCGGCCCCGTTGCTGACCGATCCCAGAATAACCAGCGAGCCATTGGGTGCGTAGATCTGTTGGCCCGAACGCACCGGGCCACGATGAACCTTGGTTCCGGGCTGGTTAAGCAGGGCGGCCGGGGCTGCGGTAGCCTCTTGCTGCATCGGAATCTTGCCGGTGCTGACCACGGCCAGGCCAGCAGCCCGGGCGGCGGTCCGGGTCGCATCATCTTTGGCGCCGGTAATGCCTACCGGTACCAGATCC
>JBFGZI010000282.1:0-3326 GCA_041586855.1 Oceanisphaera sp.
GCAGGGACCTACCCGGCAATCAATGTCGGCGCCTCGCCAAAGCAGGTGGATGTCTACATGTTTACCGCCGGGATGGATCCGAAGAGCCTGGACATATCGTTGCAACAGAACCTGCTGACGGTATCGGGCGAGCGTGAGATAGAAGTGCCCGAGGGCGCGCAGGTGTATCGTCGCGAGCGGTTCAATGGCAGCTTCAAACGTGTCATCACGCTGTCTGAGGACGTGGATCCGGACGGCGTCGACGCGGCTTACCGGGACGGTGTGCTGCATATCACAGTCCAGCGCAAGAAAGAGCTCCAGCCGCGCAAGATAGAGGTCAAGTGAGACGTTAATGTCAATTCGTCAATCGGATCTTTACGTCAGAGGAGATTCAACCATGACCGACACCAAAGCCATGAAAACGACCGAGTCGGGTCAGGTACAACGCCAGGCCGAACGTGATACCGTTCTGCGTCCGGCGGTGGATATCTACGAGGACTCGGGCGGTATCACCCTCAAGGCGGATCTGCCGGGTGTCTCCCGCGATCGGCTCGACATACGGGTCGACGGCAACAACCTGACCATAGAGGGTCTGGCGGCGATCGACATGCCGGAGGGAATGGAAGCCCTGTATGCCGATATCAAGGGCACCCGTTTCCGCCGCAGTTTTACGCTGAGTAATGAACTGGAGACGGACAGGATCAAGGCCGAAATGAACAACGGCGAACTGACTCTGCGTCTGCCCAAGCGGGCCGAGGTGCAGCCGCGCAAAATCGAGATCAGCGGAGGCTGACCGGCATGGGACGGCTGCCTCGGTGAATCCGCCCTGATGACTCCCGAGAATCCGAGGGGATTCTCGGGATGCGGTCCTGTATCAACAGGTGCTGCCGGGTTGACGGCTTTTTTAGCATTAGTGGCCTGTTGTGCACGCCTGCTGCAGGCTGGAATCCGAGTCCGTGCCGGGTAGGTGGGTATGGAGCACACTGTCGCGTTGCCACTGGTTATCGTGCTGGCCGTAGGTACGGCCCTGGTTGCCCTGTGTCAGCGTTTGGGGTTGTCGCCCATTATTGGCTACCTGGCGACCGGTGTTCTGGTCGGCCCCTCGGGTGCCGGCTGGCTGCCGGACGGGCCAAGCACCCGGCTGCTCGCGGAACTCGGCGTGGTCTTGCTGATGTTCACCATAGGGTTGGAATTCTCGTTGCCCCGCCTGTTGGGGGCTAAGCGGCTGGTGCTTGGTCTCGGGGGAGCACAGGTCGTGGTGACCGCGTCGCTGTTCGGGCTGACCGGCATGGCACTGGGATTGACGCCGACTCAGGCACTTCTGATCGGTGTCGCCCTGGCCATGTCGTCAACTGCCATCGTGCTCAAGCAACTGGGTGAGCAGATGGAGCTACCGGCGCCCCACGGTCGGGTGGCGACCGGTATTCTGTTGTTCCAGGATATTGCCGCCGTTCCGGTGCTGGTCGCTATACCGATACTGGCAACGGAACCCGTGCAGCTGGGGGCTGCGCTGGCGTTTGCCCTGGGCAAGGCCGGCCTGGTGTTTCTGGGCCTGGTGCTGGCCGGGCGCTGGCTATTGCCTCCCGTCCTGCACTGGGTGGCATCCACCCGATCATTGGAGCTGTTTATGTTGACGGCCCTGTTGCTGGCCGTCGCGGCCGCAGGCCTGTCGACCCTCGCCGGGCTGTCACCGACCCTGGGCGCCTTCATGGCCGGTATGCTGTTGGGTGAGACCCTGTTTCGCCACCAACTCGAGGCCGACATCCGACCGTTCCGCGACCTGATGCTGGGAGTGTTCTTTGCCTCCATCGGCATGCAGGTCAATCCGGATGTCTTTGGTGTGCAACCGGCCGCCGTGGTCCTGACGCTGTTTGCTCTGGTGTTTGCCAAGCCTTTGATCCTGATGCCCCTGGTGCGCGCCATGAGGCATATCAAGACCGATGCCTGGCGTTCGGCCATCAGTCTGGCCCAGGGTGGAGAGTTCGGACTGCTGGTCGTGGCGACCGCCCTGGAATTTGGTGTGATCAATGCTCGGATTGCACAGCCGCTGCTGGCGGGCATCATCCTGAGCATGCTGCTGGCGCCGGTCATGCTGCGTTTCAACCAGCCGCTCACGGCCAGGCTGTTTTCCCGTAGCCGGGGAGGGGAAACCTTACCGGCAGAAGCCTGTATCGCCGAAGCGAGCCGGGACCTCAGTCAGCATGTGATCATCTGCGGCTACGGTCGTCTGGGACAGAACCTGCTCCGGGTGCTGACCGATGAAGGAATCGCGGTCACGGCCCTGGATCTCGATCCGGAACGTGTCCGCCAGGCCGCGGCGGCGGGCGAGCCCGTGATGTACGGCAATGCCGCCCAGCCCGGCGTATTGCGTGCCGCCGGTATCGAGCGAGCGCGTGCGTTGGCGATGACCCTGAGTGACGCGGCGGTTGCCGAGCGTATCGTTGGCCACGTCAGAAGCCTCGGCCTGGAACTGCCGATTCTGGCACTCAGTACCCGGGGCCGGCATGACGAGGCGTTGATCGCGGCGGGCGCCATGGTGTTCCCCGAGGGCCTGGAAAGCAGCCTCACCTTCGCAGGGCAGATGTTGGTCATGCTGGACATAGCACCGTCGCAGGTTGAAGCGCGCCTGAACGAGATTCGCGCCCAGGACTATGCGCCGTTACGAGCGTTCTTTCACTCGGCGGAAGGCGAGAAATCCACGATGCAGGCGCTGGATTTTCCGGAACAGAATCGCTCCATGATACTGACGGACGCCCACTTTGCGACCGGGCGCAGCGCGCAGGAGCTGGAGTTGGAGCAACTTGGCGTGGAGTTGGTGGATGTACGCCGTGGCGCCATCCGAGTGCCGGGGCGGCTGCTGGATACCCGGTTGCGCGATGGCGATGTGCTTGTGCTCAAGGGAAAAAACGAGGCGGTCGAACGCGCCATAACCCGGCTCACAGAGGGCGGCTGACGAAGACTGGCCTGGAGAAAAGGCAGGCAGAAATCTGGAGGAGATGAAACATGTCCACACTACATCATTTACGCGAAGGGCTGAGCGAGGCCTGGGATACTCTGGTCGACGGCTGGCAGCGACTGTACCGGCGTGCTGCCGGCGCCATGACCCGGTTTACACCGGGCAAGAAGGCTCGCGAAGACAATAGGGGGACAGGACAGGAGCTTGCTGTGCGCAGCGCCGGCTGGGGGGTGCTGGCGGCGGAGGTCTTCGACGACGACGACAAGATAGTGGTGCGCCTGGAAGCACCTGGCCTGGAAAGTTCGGACTTTGATCTGGAGGTGCTCGACAACTATCTGGTGGTGCGCGGAGAAAAACAGATCGAGCGTGAACGAACCGAAGGTCATTATCA
>JBFGZI010000283.1:0-3319 GCA_041586855.1 Oceanisphaera sp.
CATTTCACGGTCGTGGGAGCCGATCTCTGTTGCCTCTCCTTAAGCACCGAGTTGTCTGCAGGGCGCTCCCACAGGCGGCGCGGCAGCAGAGGGGCGGATGAAGGGTTCTACTCCAGCGACCATCACATGACAGGACGTCATGTGCTGAGCGTTACATGGACGTACTTGAAGCGTGTCGGTGGAGTAGACCTTTCGTTCGACCTTTACAGGACAGCTAAACAGATCAGTTAGTTTTACAGATTGGTATAACGCCCACTCCGATCATCACCGGCTGCCGTCGAGCTGCCGGGCCTGCAGCCAGCGGGACAGACCCAGGGCGCCGTTGTGCATCATGGCGTCGTGGCTCCAGACAAACAACGGCCGGACCAGGGGCGCGGTCAGGTTCATCCAGCGGCGGGTGGTACGCACCCGCCACCGATACTTCACCCGAGTAACGCCCGCCGTCTCGGTCAGCTGCCAGCAACCCCAACCTTCTACGTCACCGCTGGCCTGCCCCACTATCAGCCAGGGGGCATACAAGCGGGTCACCCGAATATCGAAACACAGCGGGTAGCCCAGGGGACTGCGCCAGTGGTAGCGATACACCCGGCCGGTGCCCTGCTCATTGCCTTGTTCATTGCCCTGTACCTTGCCCCGTTTGTTGCATAAGCCCAGCTCTTCTACCCGACTCAGCCCCTGCCACCAATGCGGCCAGTGCAACGGCTGACCGATGGCCCTGTATACCTCTTCCATCGGGGCCGCCAACTGCCAGCGGGTCATGAAGTCATAGTTCGCCATAGCGCTACTCAGGGAAAAAGAAATTGTCGGGGAACACGGGATCGAGCTCTATCTGCTCCAGCCAGACGGTTTCCAGCCGGTTGCCCCGGCTATCGCTGCTGATCACCTTGAGCGGAAACAGCAGTTGCCGATCGAGCCACAGCTCGTAACGCGCCACCTCATCCGGCCCGGCGGGCCCCAACACCACCAAATGCCAGGCCGCCCAACCCGAGATCTGCGCCTCCTCGTTTTGCACTGTAGTCTGACCCGTTTGTTGCATCTGCAATACCTTTCGCAACAGCACCCCCACATCGGATTTGTCTACCCGGTGGCCACGGGGGCTGGTCACCAGCGGGTGATCGGGACTCAGATTAACGGAAGGCCAGCTCAGGCCGAAGGGCCAGAGCCGGATCTGCTGGCGGTAGGGGCTGTAAACCAGCACGGCCCCTGCATAGGGAGACAGCACATCCATGCGCACCAGACCGGGCTTGCGATAGGCGTAAAGCAGATGCTGGTTGCCGCCCGGCCCTTCGCTGCGCAGCTGTAGCCGGTAGCCGTCGAGGCGCTCGAAGCGTGCCAGCGCCTCTTTCAGCGGCTCCGAATTCAGCGGTTCCAGACTCGTCAGCGTCAACGCCATCAGCAACCACAATCCACTCATCAACCCGCTCCCGGCCACAGAACCCTGTTTTCAGCATAGCAAGGGCAGCATGCCGGAAAGCCCCGACCAGCATTCACCACAATACCGAGCAGGAAATCAGGGCGCACAGAGGGCAAAGGGTCAGCTCTAGATACTTCGCAGGATCCATGTTTATGTTAAGAGCAATCAACCAAAACCGGGGGAGCTGGGCGTAAAAGAGGACAAAGGGCCAGCTCTGCCGACTCGCCATAAATCCATTCGTGGAGGCTCAGCCGCACCATCTGGCCACTAGGGATGGTGGGAATGCCGATTAGCCAAACCTCGTTTCCATGTTCCCCGCGAACTTTCGTAGGGTCGATTTCAATCGACCAAGAACGTTGCACGATAGCGGCGATACCCGTCGAACAAAGGGCCAGCTCAGCCAACTCGCCGTTTTGCCAACAGGCCACTCGGAGTTCAAGAAGAGGTAACAGGGATTGCCTCAGCCGACCGTCACATGACATGGATGTCATGTGCTGAGCGTCACAGGGATGTGCTTGAGCGGGTCGGAGGAGGCAACCCTGTTGCCTCTGATCCGTGACTCCCACCAGCAGAGGTGCCTTGCCTTCGGCCCATGGTTGACGTTCAATGGACAAACGCGAAGGGAGTCTATCGCTCGCAGGGATCGGCATGATCAGCCCGGCTCTTGGTCTTCTCGATTCATTTTGGTTTCAGTGCTGACAAGGATTTGGTATGAATGTAGATAAAGCGAAGAAACGAATCGCAAAACAGGTAAAAAAGGGCTTCAAGGGCTATCCGCAGATTACCCTGGAGTATTTTGGTAAAAGTGCTGACTGTGCAACGGAAGTTGCTATTCGGTTCACCCTGGAAGAAGGTGCAGAAGTTCAGGAAGAACGGTTTTCCAGTGAAACCGATGTCAGAGAAAACGAGGTAATTCAATCTGCCTTGATTAAAATTATCGATCGAGCCGATGCCAGATCGGTAATGGAAATCGAAGGTGTGTCGATTATTTGATCCTGTCGTTCGTGCCGTGGAGTCAGCCCATATTATTCATTCCACTACTTCCAACACGCCTGCCATGCCACGATCCTGATGGCTGCGAAAGAACAGGAGCTTTTCCTTGCAGTAGAAGGGAATCTGACCCGTAGCCTGGGGAGTAAAGCGGATAATGCTGGTGGTACCCAGCCTTTCGTTCACGTCTATGCCCATGCGTGGAGACCAGATCACCAGGCTATGAGGTATGATTCCCGCCTCTGTATCTACCTCCAGCACCACCGGAACTCCGACCTTGACGATGATATGCTCGGGCTGAAAAAAATAGCTGCCAGCCACGATGTTCACCCGCTGTAGGCCATTGTCGTCGAGCAGGGCCCGAACCGCCTCCGCCTGCCCCACTACCGGTGCCAGACTCATCAACAGAGCCAGTATTTTTATCCATCGGCGATTCATGCATCCTCCTGCCGGGCCCATACCGCACTTTCAGCATAGCTCTCTCAAAAGCCGACCGGCTGATGGGTAATGAGAGCCGACTGGACACGGGAAACGCCGGGCCTGAGGTACTAGGTGAGTACCACCGGCACCCGGTGGTAGCCCCCAACGGGTGCCACTTCCCGCTCTGGCTGTTGGCCGGGTGCCAGTTCAACCGTCTGCACCGACACCAGCAGTGTCTGCAACGCGATCCGCAATTCCCAGGTGGCCAGCAAGCGACCTGGACAGACGTGCTTCCCGACCCCGTAGACAAGGTTTGCCGCCGCGTTCTTCTCGGGATCGAACCGGTTGTTACCGAAGACTTCCTCGTCGCGGTTGGCTGAAGTCCAGTTCAGCTTGACCCGGGCGCCGCTCGGGATATCCTGACCCCCAATCCGCACGGGGCACCTGGTAATACGCCGATTGGAAACGAACGGGTTGTCGAGGCGCAACACCTCA
>JBFGZI010000284.1:0-3307 GCA_041586855.1 Oceanisphaera sp.
ATCCGACTGACCTGTGTGTCCACAACCGGCACCCACTCCAGTAGCATGACGGCACTGACCGTCGCTACCAGGGCGATCACCCGCACCGTTTGCGACAATATCACCCTTATGGGGTTATCCAGCCGGGTGGCCAGCGCCGCCATCACCGACAGCGCCCCCGGCGAGGCCCCCATTGCCGCCTCCTGAGGCGACCAGCCTTGGCGGCGCAGCAGATACTGCCCCAGCGGGATCTGGGTGGCCAGACACAGCAAAAGCCCCGCGACGCTGATCAACAGCGACGCGGGGCCGGGAAAGTCGAACTCCAGACGCAGACCCACGGCTACCCCCAGACACGCCTGTATCGGTGGCAGCAGAGCTCTTGGCAACCGCACTTCCAGCCCCAGCAGGGTACAGAGGGCCACCATCAGCATGGCCCCCAGCAGCCAGTCGGACGGAAAGCCGGCCCAATGGGCCAGCCCGCCGCCCGCCGCACCCAGGGCACAGGTACGGAGCCAGATCATCATGCCTGCGCTGCTTCCAGGGCGGCCCGGCGCCGTTTGCGCCAGCTCATCAGCAGCGGCAGCACCAGCACCAGGACACTGAAGCTCCACAGGCTCAGGGTCACACCGTTGTTAAACAGTATGCTCCAGTCACCGGCACTGATAGACAGGGCCCGGCGCAGGTTGTCTTCCAGCACCTCACCCAGCACCAGACCGAGGATCACCGGCGCCAGCGAGAAGTCCAGCTTGCGCAGGATAAAGCCGAATACCCCCAGCAGTATCATGAAGAACAGATCGAAGCTGGCCCCATGTATGGAATAGATACCGACGAAGGTCAGCATTACTATCACCGGCACCAGGTAGGCCTGCCGTACACTCAGCATGCGCACGAAGATCCCGACCAGCGGCAGGTTCATCACCAGCAGGGCTATGTTGCCCACAAACATGGAGGCAATAAGACCCCAGGCAATATCCGGCTTCTGTGTAAACAGTAAGGGACCCGGTGTCACATCGAACAGCAGGAGGGCACCAAGCAGAATGGCGGTGGTGCCGGAGCCGGGAATACCCAGGGTCAGCATGGGCACCATGGAACCCACTGCCGCCGAGTTGTTGGCCGCCTCGGGCGCCGCCAGGCCGCGCACATCACCTTGTCCGAATTCGTTGTTTTCACCGGCCATACGCTTTTCGGTACCGTAGGCCACGGCACTGGCCACGGAGGCACCGGTGCCGGGCAGCACGCCGATCACGAAACCGATCAGGGTGGAGCGCAACACAGTCCAGCGTACCGCCACCAGATCCGCCGCCTTGACGAACGACTTGCTCACCTTGTCTATTTTGGTGTTACCGCTGTAATGGTGCTCGACCAGCAGCAAGATCTCGCTGATGGCAAACATGCCAATCACCACCACCAGAAAGTCGACGCCGTCAAACAGGCTGGTCAGCCCGAAAGTGAAACGCAGTACACCGGTACCCGAGTCGACGCCGACGGTGGCCAGCGCCAGACCGATGATGGCGCCGATCACGGTCTTGACCGGACGCGAGCCGACCATGGATGCCAGACAACAGAGGGCGAACACCATCAGCGCCACGAACTCCGCCGGCCCGAAGGTCACCGCCAGTCGGGTCAGTACCGGAGTAAAGATCACCAGCAGGATCAGCGCCCCCATGGAGCCGGCAAAAGACGACACCGCCGACAGCGCCAGCGCCCGGCCGCCCTCGCCCCGTTTGGCCATGGGATAGCCATCCAGGGTGGTCATGATGGCACCCGCATCGCCGGGTACGTTAAGCAGAATGCTGGAGATACGACCGCCGTATTCGGCGCCGTAATAGACCCCGGCCAGCAGTATGATGGCCGATGCCGGCTCCAGACCCATGGAATAGGCCAACGGCAACAGTATGGCGATGCCGTTGATAGGCCCTATGCCCGGCAGGGCGCCCATCAGGGTGCCGAAAAAACAGCCCGCCAGTACCAGGGCCAGATTCATCGGCGTCAGGGCCACGGCAAAGCCTTCGGCCAGACTAGATAATACATCCATACCATTAACCTCCAAACAGGGTGCCAACCGGCACATTCAGTTCCAGCACCAGGCTCAACAGCAGGTAGCCTACACCGCCGAGGGCGGCGGAATAGAGCACGGCCTTGCCCCAACCCAGCCCGAAGAGCCGGGCGAAAACGGTACCGACCAGCAGGGTGGAGACCATAAAACCCAGTATTTCGAAGCTCCAGGCATAGGCCAGCAGCCCCAGCACCACCAGCAGGTGCCGGCCGAACATGTTGCTGCCATATTCGCCCTTGAGACGATCGGGGCGAAACGCCAGCCAGGCCGTGCATGCGAACAGCAGGACCGCGAGGATCAGGGGAATGGCCTTGGGGCCCACGGGTTCATATTGAAAGGGTACTTCCAGTTGCCAGGCAGCGGCCCCCAGGGCCACCGCCGCCAACATCAGTACCAGAGAAAAAAGACGATCTGCCATGGGGCCACCTCTTACTTGAGCAGTCCCATCTCGCGGGACAGGGTCTGGAATTTAGCGATCTCGGCCCGGATGTAGGCTTCAAACTCGTCACCGGCCATCGACAGCGGGAACAGGCCCTGATTGTTGCGTACCTGAGTAAAGGCATCGGTCTGATACAGATCGTTGAACTGCTCTACCCAGTAGCCGTAAGCCTCGTTGGATGCCTCCGGTGCCATGTAGAAGCCGCGCATGATGGGCCATTCCATGGCGAAGCCCTGCTCTGTGGCGGTGGGGATCTGTGCATAATCGCCGTCCAGCCGCTCCGGTGACAGCACCGCCAGCACCCGGACTATACCCGCATCCAGCTGGCCCTTGATCTCGGACATGTCGCCCGGGTACACCTGAATGTGGTTACCCAGCACCGCCGCCATGGCATCGCCACCGCCCTCGTAGGCCACATACCGCATGGTGCGCGGATCCAGACCCAGGCTCTTGTACAGGAAAGCGGCCTTCATCCAGTCCTGGCTGCCCACGGTGCCGCCGGCACCGAATACCAGGGCGGGGTTGGACCTAATCTCGTCCGCCAGCTCCTGCAAGTTGTTCCAGGGCGCGTCGGCCTTGACGATGATGGCACCATAGTCGGCACCGACGGCACCAATCCAGCGGGCATCATCCACATCCAGATCCTTGCCAAACTTGCTCAGCGCCAGGTTGAGGGAAGAGCCGGAACTGAAGGCCACCACGGCGTTGTCGTCGGTGCGACGGTTGCTGTTCATGTGGGTATAGGCCACGGCCCCCACACCACCGGGCATGAAGGTCACCCGCATCGGCTCTTCCAGCAGGCCGGACTTGTCCAGGCTGGAGGTCAGGATGCG
>JBFGZI010000285.1:0-3297 GCA_041586855.1 Oceanisphaera sp.
CTCAGCGGCGCCCTGGCGCTGGTGATGGGTGCCGAAGGCAAGGGCATGCGCCGCCTGACCCGTGAACATTGTGACGAGCTGGTCAGCATCCCCATGGCGGGCTCGGTATCCAGCCTGAACGTGTCGGTGGCCACCGGTGTCTGCCTGTTCGAAATGGTGCGTCAGCGCGGGTAACAAGCGTGAGGTGTCAGATGACCAGGTTGGCGATGAGCGAAGCGAATCCCAACAGGGGTCGGATGAGATGAGGTGTTGAGCATGAAGGGCAGGGCGTGAATATGCAGAGTATGGTGGGCCGGCTGGCGGCCGACCGGCAGATGCTGGCGATACTGCTGCTGGTGCTGGGCAACCTGCTGATCTCCTTCGGCGATGTGCTGGTCAAACTGCTGGGCCAGACCGAGGCGACCCCCTATCAGTATGTGGCGCTGCGCTTTCTGATGACCTCCGCTTTGCTGTTGCCATTCTGGTGGCGACTGCCGCGAGAGAAAAAGGGCTGGGGTCAGTGGAAGATCCATCTGCTGCGCGGTCATCTGCTGCTGATGGGCTCGGCCTGTGTCTTCATCAGCCTGATTTACCTGCCGCTGGCCACCGCCAATGCGGTGTTCTATGCCGCCCCGCTGATGACGCTGCCGCTGGCGGCGCTGATCAGCAAGGAGCAGGTGCGGCTGGCCACCTATGGAGTCAGTTTGCTCGGCTTCGGCGGCATCCTGATTGTGCTGAACCCGGCCGAGTGGCACTGGGCCGGCTGGGTGGCGTTGTTGACCGCCTTTTCCATGGCGGCGAGCAATGTGCTGGTGCGCCAGCTGCCCCAGGGGCGCTCTGTGCTGGCGACGCTGTTTCTGACCCAGGCGCTGGCCATACCGGTGAGCTTTGCCCTGGCCCTGCCCGGTTGGCAGCCGGTGGCGGGGGAGGTGTGGCTGCTGCTGGTAGGCGCCAGCCTTATCGGCATCATCTATCAGGGCATCTGCATTCTGGCTTATGCCATGGCCGATGCCAGCAAGATTGCCGCCAGCGAATATTCGGGGCTTATCTTCGTCACCCTGATGGGCATGGTGCTGTTCGCCGAGTTTCCGGATCTCAACGTCTACCTCGGTGCCGCCGTGGTGATCATCGCCATCGGCCTGCAACGGCGGTTACGGTAAAAGCGGGGATTAGGGAATGGGGATTAGGGATTGGTAAAACCTCCCCATTCCCCATTCCCCATTCCCCATTCCCCAGTCACGCATTTAATTCCTTGCCGCCTTATTGGTTATCCCTTATACTGCGCCACCTTAAAATCAGTCGTTTTTAGCTACAAGTTCCTTGCCTCCGATGGTGTGACTGAGCCCACGCAGAGGCTATTAACCCGTAAGGAGCAATCCATGCGTCATTACGAAATCGTATTTA
The DNA here is from genome assembly GCA_041586855.1 of Oceanisphaera sp. GTDB lineage: Bacteria > Pseudomonadota > Gammaproteobacteria > Enterobacterales > Aeromonadaceae > Oceanimonas. Next base: position 1,384 of record JBFGZI010000285.1, read on the forward strand.
TGGTTCACCCTGACCAGAGTGAACAGGTTCCCGGTATGATCGAGCGCTACACTGGCGCCATCACCACTTCTGGCGGTCAAGTTCACCGCATGGAAGACTGGGGCCGTCGCCAGCTGGCTTACCCGATCAACAAGCTGCACAAAGCCCACTATGTTCTGATGAACGTAGAAGCTGACCAGGCTGTTATCGATGAGCTGGAAACTAACTTCCGCTTCAACGATGCCGTGCTGCGTAACATGATTATGCGCACCAAGCATGCGGTCACTGAGCCTTCTGAAATGGCCAAGGTCAGAGAAGAGCGTCAACCCCGTCGTGACGACGCTCGTGCAGAAGCTGCAGAGTAATCCACGTTTTAGCTGAGGAATAGAATCATGGCACGTTTTTTCCGTCGTCGTAAGTTCTGCCGTTTCACCGCTGATGGTGTAACCGAGATCGATTACAAAGACATCGTAACCCTGAAAAACTATGTTACCGAGTCCGGTAAGATTGTACCGAGCCGCATCACCGGCACCTGCGCTAAGTTTCAGCGTCAGCTGGCTCGTGCTATCAAACGCGCTCGTTACCTGGCCCTGCTGCCTTACACCGATCTGCACAAGTAAGCAGCGGCCTAACTCGCCAATATAGATAGAGGAAAGGTAATGCAAGTTATTCTGCTTGATAAAATCGCCAAACTGGGCGGCCTGGGCGACCAGGTAACCGTTAAATCCGGTTATGCTCGTAACTACCTGCTGCCCCAGGGCAAAGCCGTTCTGGCTTCCAAAGACAACGTAGCGACTTTTGAAGCTCGCCGCGCTGAACTGGAAGCCAAACTGGCCGAGCAACTGGCTGCTGCGCAAGCCCGTGCCGATCAGCTGTCTGGTCTGGAAAACGTGGTTATCGCCTCCAAGTCCGGTGACGAAGGTAAGCTGTTCGGCTCCATCGGTGCCCGCGACGTGGCCGACGCCATCACCGCTGCCGGTGTTGCCGTTGCCAAGAGCGAAGTTCGTCTGTACGACGGTGTTCTGCGTAACACTGGCGAGTTTGAAGTGGGTGTGCAGCTGCACGCCGACGTTAAAGCGACCGTTACCATTCAGGTCGTTGCTGCCTAAATCAGGCCGCTCGTTAAAAAAACCCGCGCTTGTCGCGGGTTTTTTATTGCCTGCAATAAAGCTACAGTGGGAGTGGGTCTAACGAGGGAGAGCATTGAATGGCAGAGTGGATCACAGGCAGGGTCAAGGCCCGCAAACAATGGTCGGATACGCTGTTTTCTCTGGTGGTGGACGCCGAGGTCGATCCGTTCAAGGCCGGACAGTTCACCAAGCTGGCCTGGCATGGCGAAGATAAAAAAGTGGCCCGGGCCTATTCCTACGTCAATCCGCCGGGGCAGGACGCCGAGTTCTATCTGGTGACCATTCCCGAAGGCCAGCTCACGCCTTATCTGGCCGGACTCAGGGTGGGTGACGAGCTGTTGGTGCAGCGCACGGCGGCGGGCTTTCTGACCCTGGATGAAGTACCGCCAGGCCGTGACTTGTGGCTGATGGCCACCGGCACCGGCGTGGGGCCTTTTGTGTCCATGCTGGCGGAAGGCAGTTGCTGGCAGCAGTTCGACAATATCGTGCTGGTGCACGGGGTACGTCTGGGCGAAGAGCTGGGCTACCGGGAGCAGATAGCCGAGCTGACGCAAGACCAGCCCGGTTTTCACTATGTACCCTTTGTCTCACGGGAGACGGTGGCCGGTGCCGAGCCGGGCCGCATTACCCACGCCATTGCCGATGGCAGTCTGGAGCAAAGGGTGGGCCTGACGCTAACTCCGGAACACAGCCGGGTGCTGCTGTGCGGTAACCCGCAAATGGTGCGCGACACCGTCACCGAGCTCAAACACAAGGGGTTGCAGAAACATTTACGCCGCAAACCCGGTCAGATCCTGATGGAAAA
>JBFGZI010000286.1:0-3275 GCA_041586855.1 Oceanisphaera sp.
TCGTAATGCAGGCGTGAGTCATCGATGCCCCAGGCCGAGAGCTGCTCCTTGACCATGGCCATGAAGGGCAGGGGGCCGCAGAAGTAATAATGGGCACCGTCCATCGTGATGGCGTCTTTTATCTGGCTCAAGTCCATCAGTCCCTCGGCGTGATAGTCCTCCGCCGGTTGGTCGCTTTCGGCCGGGATGCGGTACCAGACATGGGTATTCAGGTTGGCGTGGGCCTGACGACGCTGTTGAATGTCGTCCTTGAAGGCATGCTGGGCGCCGTTGTCACAGGCGTGCAGCCAGTGAACGCTTGCCTGATGACCCTGGGTAAGCAATTGATCGAGCATGGCGCGCATCGGAGTCAGGCCCACACCGCCGGAAATCAGTACCACCGGCGTCTCTGCACTCACTTCCATGAAGAAGTCGCCTGCCGGTGGCAGCACCTGCAGGGTATCGCCTTCCTGCACCCGATCGTGCATGAAGTTGGAAGCCACGCCACCCGGCTCGCGCTTGACGGCGATGCGATATTCCCGGCCGTTGGCGGCCTGACACAGGGAATACTGACGATATTCCTTGTGTTCGAGTTCGGGGCTGCTCAGGTGCAGGTTAAGGTACTGGCCGGGCAGGTAGTCGGCCACGGCGCCGCCGTCGGCCGGGGTCAGCAGAAAGCTTACGATCTGCTCGCTTTCAACCCGCTTTTCTTTCACCACGAAGGTGCGATGACCGCGCCAGCCACCATCTTTCTGTTCGCTTTGCTGATACAACTGCTCTTCACGACCGATAAAGATGCCGGCCAGGGCACCGTAGGCTTTGGCCCAGGCGTCGATCACCTCGGGCGTGGCCGCATCGGGGGCCAGCTCCTTGATGGTTTCCAGCAGGTGATGGCCGACAATGTCGTACTGGGCCGGCTGAATGGAAAAGCCGGTATGCTTGTGGGCGATGCGCTCGACAGCTGAGCTCAGCACCGCCGGATTATCGATGTTTTTGGCATAGGCCAGCACGGCGGCAAACAGGGCGGCGGGCTGGCGGCCGGTTTTCTGGTGGCTGAGGTTGAACACGTCTTTCAGCTCCGGGTTGTCACGGAACATGCGCTTGTAGAAATGCTCGGTCAGGGCGGTGTTGGCAGATTCCAGCAGGGGGACTGTGCTTTTGACGATTTCGATGGTGCGGCTATCCAGCATAATATGACCTCTATAAATAACATTTACAATGCAACTTTTTCGGTATCTTATAGCTATATTTGATATGCATCAATAACCGATCTGTATTTTTCTGCGTGGCGCGGCCGGTATTTGTCGATGATCAGGGGACAACTCCTTGTTTGTTGCTTGCATTTACAGGCCCAGAGGTAACAATGTTTTTTTGTTACCCCACAGGACGTCAGGTGATGACCCAGAATTCCCGTTTACAGCAGGTATTGGCATTGATCGATGCCGAAAACCGTGAAGATCCCAATCAGGTGCAGGCAGAAGGCCTGAGCTGGCCCAAGGAATATCTCTATAGTCGGCGAATGAGCAAAACACTGGCCGATTTTGTGCCAGATGCCCCCGAACTACTGCAAATTGCCTGCCGGGCACAACATATCAAACGCTGGAGTATCCCCCGGGCCGGTTACCCTATGGACCGCGCCGGCTACAAGCGCTGGCGCAGCGAACTGGCGCAATTTCACGGCGATCTGACCGCGAAGCTGATGGCCAGCGTCGGTTATGGCGAAGACGAGCAGCATCGGATACAAGATCTGTTGCTGAAAAAGCAGCTCAAGCGGGACCCGCAGGTGCAGATGCTGGAAGACGTGATTTGTCTGGTGTTTATCCGCCATTACCTGGAAGACTTTGCCACCCGCCATAGTGAAGAGAAGCTGGTCGACATTATCCGCAAGACCTGGGGGAAAATGTCGCCGGACGGTCATGCCGCCGCCCTGCAGATCCCGCTGAGCAGCCAGATGCAGGCTCTGGTAGGCAAGGCGCTGCAGGGGTAACCATATAGCTAAAAAGATATGCACCTTATATAGAAACTATATGGATGTTAAATGTATATACAGTGTTAAATTTTTGTTGGTGTCAGGTTTGACCGGGCATGGTAATCATCGAAAAGGGACGTAATAACATGAGGGAGAGGATTCTATGAATGCCATTGTTCTGGCCATCCTGGTGATGGTCGCATTGTGTTTGGCCCGGGTATCTGTTGTATTTTCGCTGGTGGTTGCCGCCCTGGTGGGGGGGCTTTGGGCCGGAATGTCGGTAGAACAGGTGATCGGTGCCTTTAACGAAGGATTGGGTAGTGGCGCCACAGTGGCGCTGGCTTATGCCACCCTGGGAGCCTTTGCCGTAGCGCTGTCGCGCACCGGTATTACCGATTTGGTGGCCAGCAAGGCCCTGGGCTGGGTTGGCTCCCGGCGTGAGCCGGGCCAGTTGAGTGGCGTCAAGTGGTTGATATTCGGTGCCTTGATCATCATAGGTGCTGCCTCCGGTACCGTGATACCGGTACATATCGCCTTTATTCCCATTCTGGTTCCGCCTCTTCTGGGGCTGATGAGCATGCTGAAGCTGGACAGACGCGCCGTGGCCTGTGTGATCACTTTCAGTATCACCATCATGTACATGACCACGCCGGTGGGCTTTGGCACCATCTTCCTCAACGATATTCTGACCAATAGCGTCAATCAGGCCGGTGAAGAGCTGGGTATGCATGTCACGGCGTCCATGGCACCCAGGGCGATGCTGCTGCCTGCACTGGGCATGCTGCTGGGGCTGGGGGTGGCGGTGCTGTTCAGTTATCGTCGGCCACGGGAGTATCAGGAACAGACGGTCGCGACCGTCGACAACAGCAATAAAAGCAAGAAACAAACCCGACTCAGCCGCAAGCAGCTGATCATGATAGGCGCGGCCATCGTTGGTGCCTTGATCGTGCAGCTGATGACAGGATCCATGGTGCTGGGCGGTTTGCTGGGCTTTGCTCTTCTGTCGATGAATGGCCTGTTCAAGTGGAAAGATCAGGACGATGTCTTTACTCAGGGCATGCGACTGATGGCGCTGGTGGGTTTCATCATGATTGCCGCCTCCGGTTTTGCCGGCGTAATGAAGGCGTCGGGTGCGATTCCCGAGCTGGTAGCAGGCTCGGGTGAGCTGATTGGCAACAGCCCGGCGATGGCGGCGCTGGTCATGCTGCTGGTGGGCTTGTTCATTACCATGGGCATCGGCTCTTCGTTCTCTACCATTCCCATTATTGCCGCCATCTATGTGCCCCTGGCGATCAGCTTCGGCTTCTCGCCGCTGGCCACACTGGCA
>JBFGZI010000287.1:0-3261 GCA_041586855.1 Oceanisphaera sp.
GCGAACAGCATTTTCAAAGCCCCAACGACTCAGGGTATTCAGATCTTCAATGGCTTCCGGCAATTCCAGCTTGTCTCCGTCAATCTGTTGGTATTTATCGATCAGATGTTTAGCCTGCATCAGGCGTACGGACAACCGACGAGTCAGCGGAAATTCATGGTTTACCTGCTCTCCACTGGCGTTGGCTGCACTCAGCGTCAGCATGGACGGCGCCGTATTGCCGTCCATCAAAGACAGCAAATCCACCGACAGCAGGCCTCTTTCATCCGTTTTCAGGGAGTCAAAGTTGGCATCAACGGCAGCTGTCAATTTGAACTGTCGCAGTGGTGACTCGCTTTTCTCGACTTTTTGATCGATCACCTCACGTTCAGGCATGCCCAGTACCTTTTTCTCGCTCCGGGCATGACTTTCTATGTTCATGAAGGGGTTGATGCCCGCCACCCCGTTGGCCAGCAGATCCTTGGTCATCACATCGGGCAGCATGCCAAAGAAGGGCACCACGTCGACGATAGAGAACACGATACCGCCCGCGGTCATGATGATGCCGCCCGGAAATTCATACAGCTCACGCAGCGGTTGATAGGGAGTATAAACCTCGAGTGTTTTATTGACCGAGTAAGTCGTGACATTAAAGGATTCATGATCGGTCACACTGAAGCTGGGTGACGGTTGATCAATAAATCTCTGACTGGCTCCCTGAACCTGAAATACATAATCCTGGCGCACTGACTCCCGATCAATATCCATGGAATTCACGGTTTCTGCGGGCAAATGGTTGGCGCAACCTGTCAGTGCTGCGAGCAGCATTCCACCAGAGGTCGCTTTTACGAGCATATTCAACGACAAAATGTCTTTTCCCTTTTTATTTTCATATCAATAGGCTCTTTCAAAAGCCGAAGCGGGATTGTTAATACAAGTTTCAATAATGCCTTGTCAAGGCGATGTGTTCAGGAGAGCTGGCGGAAGGAAAGATGAGCCGTTCAGCCGCGCAGAAATAGTGCGGCTGAACGGTTTTACCTCTTGTCAGTGATGAGCAATAACGGTGCGGTTACTGGCTCTTGGCCGGTTGGCGATAGGGGTTTTCCGGCAGCTGATCGGCCCGCAATGGTGGGCGGCGTGCGCCTTCCTTGGGGCCGTAAGCTGTGCTCAGATAAGTCAGAATGGTTTCTTCGGTGTTGGTATCGAAGGGCCACAGCCCCTGCTTGTCCTGCATCCAGCGGATCAGCGACAGCCAGTGTTCGCGGCTGCCGCTGTTCTGGGTGACCAGTTTGGATGAGTGACAGGCGGTGCAGTTGTTGCGTACCGTTTCCCAACCGGGGGCGATAATAAAGCCGGTTTGCGGATCCAGCTCGGCGGCCATCGTCGGTGTGGCCGACAGGCCCAGCAGTAGCAAACTCAGGGCAACAGGATGTGCCATCATGTCCTCCTAGACAATTTGAACCGCGATACGGTGACAGGCGTTGTTGAGGTATCCTCTGGGGTTCCAGCCTGGCACCACCATCGGTTGGGCCTTGTCTTCGCTGTCGACGGCCTTGGCCCAGACTTCGTAATAGCCTTTTTCCGGAAAGCTCAGTTCACTCTGCCAGTGCTGCCAGGCCAGTCGGTTGGCCGGCGCGCGCAGCTCGGCTTTTTGCCAGGTGATACCGAAGTCGATGGAAACATGCAGCTCCTTCACTTCCAGATCACCGGCCCAGGCGTGGCCGCGCACCTGCAAGGGCTCGCCCAGCTTGTGGCTGATACCGGTCTTGGGGAAGGTGATCAGCGATTTCACCGGCATGGACTCGATGATTTTCATGTCTTCATTAGGCACCTGGGTACCGGGCGCCACCGGATATTTGGGTACCATGTAGGAGGGGGCCGCCATCTTGTTGCCATCGTGTACCTGGTTACGGACCACGATTTTATTCAGCCATTTACCCGATACAGAGCCCGGCCAACCGCCACAGACCAGACGTAACGGATGACCATTCAATACCGGAATGTCTTCATCATTCATGGCCCAGGCGATCAGGGTTTCGTCTTCCAGTGCCTTGGACATGGGCACGCCGCGAGAAATGGCGGCTTTGGCTGGGTCGCCGCTGGGATGAAGGTCCGCGCCATAATAGCCGATGTAGACTGCATCCTTTTTGATGCCGCAGGCTTCCAGCACATCCCTCAGCCTTACCCCGGTAAAGGTGGGGCTGGCCACGGCCCCCGTGGTCCACTGGTTGCCGCTGGCGGCGGGCGTGAACTCGTTGCGGCCGTTGCCACCACATTCCACCACCAGCTGATAGGTATGATGTTTGAATCGTGACTTCAACTCGGCCAGGGTGAAGGTGGTGGGCGTTTCACAGGACTCGCCGGCGATCTCCAGAGTCCAGGTGGCTGGATCCAGTGCCTTGACGTTCGGCAGCAGACCGTTGTTACGCACAAACATGTGCCTGGCCGGGGTGATCTCGTCATCCAGCAGATGGGGCGGGGTCTCGGCGTTGATGGGTCTGTCGTTGAGTATGGTCAGGCCCTCTTTACCCGGCAGAGCAAAGGGTTCGTCGGACTGGGCGAAGGCGGCAGGGATCAGACCGGCCGGCATGTTGTTGGCGAAGGGAATGCTGGCACCAATGGCCGAGGCCATGGCCAGCAGGCCGCCACGTTTGAGAAACCCCCGGCGGCTGTCGGCATCGGTTTCCCGATCCCATACCAGTTCATCGGCTTTGATCGGATCTTCTGCGTACAGTTCGTGCAAGCCTCTGCTGGGCTTTTTGTTCTTGTTATGTGGGTCGTTTACCATTGTTTTCTCCTTGTGCGCCTTCGGCGCCGGGCCTTATCCTAGGTTAAGATAGACTAGCAAACGACCACATGTTTCCGGTATGTAAACAATGATTGATTGCGATCTGCATCATATTAATTTTTATGATGAATTATGCGCATTTAGCCGCCGTGCCTGCATATACAGTCAGGCCTCCTTTCCCTATAATTCCCCCCGCTTTGGTGCCGACAGGCATAAACGGGAATCCGGTGTAAATCCGGAGCTGGCGCGCAGCGGTAAAGAGGAACGAACACGACACGGGGTAACCCAGGCACTGCCCAGTAAAGAAAGAGGGTGGGAAGCCGTCGTTTAGGTGGGTCATCAGGCCCGAGCCTCCAAGCCCGAAAACCTGCCAAAGAGCCAACAGGAAGGGCCTGCTGGCAGTCACTACGCGTACTAGGGAAAAACATGTCCAAAAAGTTGTTGGTAGCTGCCTTGCTGCCATGGGCCGCCTATGCCCAGAATTCATCCGAACC
>JBFGZI010000288.1:0-3261 GCA_041586855.1 Oceanisphaera sp.
CCAGAGCCTGGATGTGCTGCGGACACTGGCGGCGCGACGAGAGGTGGTTGCCATCGGCGAGTGTGGCCTCGACTATAATCGGGACTTTTCACCGCGGCCACAGCAGGATGCGGTGTTTGAAGCTCAGCTGGAGCTGGCGGCCGAATTGCAGCTGCCGGTATTCATGCATTGCCGGGACGCCCACGAGCGCTTTCTCGATATCCTCAGGCCCTGGCGCAGTCGGCTGCCGGCGGCGGTGCTGCACTGCTTTACCGGCAGCGAAGCCGAGCTGAGGGACTCTCTGGCGCTGGATCTCCATATCGGCATCACCGGCTGGATCTGCGACGAACGCCGGGGCCAGGAGCTGCAGCGGCTGGTATCGCTGATCCCGAGTAACAGGCTGATGATCGAAACCGACAGCCCTTATCTTTTGCCGCGAGACTTGTCTCCCAGGCCGGCCAGCCGCCGTAACGAGCCGGCCTATCTGCCCCACATTGCCCAACGTATCGCCGCCTGCCGGGGCCAGGAACCCGCTGCGCTGATAGCGGCAACCACGGCAACCAGCCGCGCTTTTTTCCGTATTTAGGAACGATTCAGGACTCACTTTGGAGTAGCTATGACTCAACAGATATTTGGTGGTTTTCCTTCTCGTCGCCTGCGTCGTTTGCGCAAGCATGATTTCAGCCGACGACTGGTACGCGAAAACACCCTGACGGTGGATGATCTGATCTACCCGGTGTTTGTCTTGCCCGGCTTTCAGCGTCGGGAAGCGGTGGCGTCCATGCCTGGCATAGAGCGGCTGTCTATCGATTTGTTGCTGAAAGAGGCGGCCGAGCTGGTGCAACTGGGTGTGCCGCTGATTGCCCTGTTCCCGGTAGTCAATGCCAGCCAGAAGAGCCTGCTGGCCGAGGAAGCCTACAACCCGGAAGGCCTGGCCCAGGAGGCGGTACGAGAGCTCAAGAAAGCCTTTCCCGAACTGGGGGTGATGACAGACGTGGCACTGGATCCCTTCACGGTGCACGGGCAGGACGGCATTCTCGACGATGACGGCTATGTGCTTAACGATGTGACCACCGAAGTGCTGGTGAAACAGGCTCTGAGTCACGCCGAAGCCGGAGCCGACATAGTGGCGCCTTCCGACATGATGGACGGCCGCATCGGCGCCATTCGTCAGGCGCTGGAAGAAGCCGGCTTTATCAACACCCAGATCATGGCCTATTCCGCCAAATACGCCTCTAACTATTACGGCCCCTTCCGCGATGCGGTCGGCTCTGCGGGCAACCTCAAGGGTGGCAACAAGTCCACCTACCAGATGGATCCTGCCAACAGCGACGAGGCCCTGCAGGAAGTGGCTCTTGATATCCAGGAAGGCGCCGACAGCGTCATGGTCAAGCCGGGCATGCCCTATCTGGATGTGGTGCGTCGGGTCAAGGATCAGTTCGGCGTACCGACCTTCGCCTATCAGGTCAGCGGTGAATACGCCATGCATATGGCGGCCATTCAGAATGGTTGGCTGAAAGAGCGGGAAACCGTGCTGGAGTCACTGATGTGCTTCAAGCGCGCCGGGGCCGACGGTATCCTGACTTACTTCGCCAAGCGGGTTGCGACCTGGCTGAAAGAAGAAAAGTAAAACCGGGACTGGGGATTTGGGACTGGCTAGGTTCCCTAATCCCTAATCCCTAATCCCTAATCCCTAATCCCTAATCCTGCTCCTGAATCACCAGCGGCCAGCCCTGTTCGGTCTGGCGCGCGGCCTCCTGCTGCAGCTCGCTGGCTCGCAGGTGGTGGCTGCTGCTCCAGTCGATGGGCAGGGTCAGGGTCAACTGCCGATCCCGGGCTTCCAGCCGGAACTCCGGCACTGTACCGCGGGTACGGCGCAGGCAGAGGATGATGGCCAGGCGCAGCAGCCGGGCCAGCAGAATAGCCTGCTCTGCCTCGATGGCACCTTGCTGCTCCAGCGACTCCTGCCGGAAGTCGTCCCGCTGGTTCAGCAACAGGGCGGCCAGCAGTTGTTTCTGGGCCGGAGTAAAGCCGGGCAGGTCCACATGGCGGATAATATAGGCGGCATGCTCGGGAGCGCGTTTGTACTCGATGCAGAGTCCCAATTCGTAGAGCAGGGCGGCCCAGCCCAGCATGGCGGTGGCCGGGGAGTCGATATTCCGGCTGCTGGCCAGTTGCTGCAGGGCCTTGAGTGCGGTATTACGCACCCGTTCGGCCTGCTCCCGGTCCAGCTGATAACGGCTGATCAGGCTGTCGGCGGTGCGCTCCCGGGCATCACACTCCCGTCGGCGACCCAGCATGCCATAGATCAGGCCTTCGCGCAGGGCGCCGCCCGCCAGTGACATGCTGTCTATCGCCAGCATGTCGAACAGGGCGATCAGAATCGCCAGGCCGGGGGGAAACACGGTGACGCGATCCGCCTGCAAGCCGGACAGCCCGAGCCGGTCGAGATGGCCGCAGGCGATGGCCTGTTGTTTCAGTTGCTGCAGCTTGGCCAGGGTGATCTGCTCATCCTCACCCTGATTTATCATGATTTCCTGAATGGCCTGCACGGTACCGGAGGCCCCGATACAGCTTTGCCAGCCGAGTTTGAGGTAGTCCCCGGCGACCGGCATCAGGATCTGACGGGCGGCGGCAATGGCATGGTCAAAGTTGGCGGCAGAGAGTTGTCCGTCGGCAAAGTGGCGATTAAGCCAGGTGACACAGCCCATGTGCAGGCTGTTAAGCAGCAGCGGTGCCGTGCCTTCACCGACGATCAGTTCGGTGCTGGCACCGCCGATATCGATTACCAGTCGGCGGCCGACGCCGGATGAGGTCCAGGCCACGCCTTCATAGATGGTGGCGGCTTCTTCTTCACCGGAAATAATCCGGATGGGATGCCCCAGAATAGCCTGAGCCCGCTCGAGAAAGACATTGATATTGGTTGCCAGGCGCAGGGTGGCGGTGCCGACGATACGAATATGGTCGGCGGGAATGTCCTGCAACTGTTCGGCGAACAGCTGCAGGCAGTCCCAGCCCCGTTGCATGGACGCTGCATCCAGGCTGCCGTCGGCCTGCAGACCGGCGGCGAGACGTACCTTGCGCTTGATCTTGGCCAGGGTACGGCAGGCGCCGGCCACTTCATGTACCACCAGCATATGGAAGCTGTTGGAACCGAGATCAACGGCGGCATAAAGGGCGGCGTTTTTCACCTGAATTTAGCTCCGGTTACCCTGCGGGCGGCGACGGTTGTTGCCACCGGGACGACGCTGGCCGCTGCCCTGGCGTGGGCCGCGATTGGCG